>NZ_JAWPON010000100.1:0-1081 GCF_033344315.1 Vibrio sp. 2132-1
AATATCTCAAGACCAAACTTGATGCGTCGCGGCTTGTTTGGGAGGTCAAAGCGTTTGGTGAACTGCAACCGGTCATAAATCAAACGACTTCGGAAGCAAACGCACTGAATCGACGTGCCTTTATCGTATTTAAAGAGAGTGAACACGGACAACTGACAGAATAATTTGTTATGGTTACCCATTACTATTCGAAAGATAATAAGTCTGTAACAAGGGAGCTGGGTAATGGAGAAAGTGCAGTTGGTCGTCGATTTTCTTCTCACGCACAAAATGCTGTTTACCACATTAATTTTGTTTTTTATGTGGTTGGTACGTCGTTCAATTTTGTCGATGATTCGCGGTGATCATGCCTTTTTAACCGAAGATCAACGCAGTTGGATGTCGAGAACCAAAAACGGTACGTTTGCGTTCACATTGCTGATCCTGTTTATCCTCTGGCAATCAGAAATCAGTGAGTTTGCGCTCAGTGTTACAGCGATTGCGGTTGCTATTGTGGTGGCATCGAAAGAGATCATTTTGTGTTTTACAGGCTCGATTCAACGTGCAAGTTCGCGCTCGTTTCGAGTGGGTGATTGGATTGAAGTGGGGAAGTTGTGTGGCGAGGTGATCGAACACAACATGATGGCGACCGTGATTCAAGAGATCGATTTGCATCACGGGCAATACCATTACACGGGTAAAACTGCGACGTTGCCTAATAGTATGTTTTTCACCTATCCGGTTAAAAACCTCAACTTCATGAAGCGTTATGTTTACCATAATTTCACGATTGTGGTGAAAGACTTCGTCAACCTGTATCCGCTACTGACACCGTTAACGGACAAAATTGATGAGCATTGCAGTTACTTTAGTGATGTTGCACATCGTTACAATGCCATGATCGAGAAGCATGCTGGCGTTGATCTGCCGGGCGCAGAGCCGCACATCCACATTTCAAGTCATATTAATGGTGAGCAGATTGTGCATGTGATGATCTTCTGCCCAACAGATAAGGCAAACCATTTAGAGCATTTGATTCGTCAGGACTTTATGGAGCTTTACGAGCAGCGTTTTCCTGCTTCGAATGATGAATCGAACGACG
>NZ_JAWPON010000101.1:0-1081 GCF_033344315.1 Vibrio sp. 2132-1
CCCGCTTGGTGCACAACAGAAGATGGTGAACATGTCATTTATTATCGAATCAGTGCCTCTCGCGTTGATCATGACATCACGACCAAATACGCGTTTCTTGACCGTGATGGCAAACCGAAACAGATTCACCATTCAGAAAAATTAGCGGTTGAGTTGATGACGTTGCACCCTGTCATTCGACTAAGGGATTCTCGTCGCTTTCCTCGTCCGTCACACATTAATGGTGACAGCAAAAACGCGCGTATCGAAAAACGCATCAACAACACCTGTCGACGTTTGTTGGCAATGCCGGGTCACGTAAACAAAGGGGAAATTCGAAGCAGCCTCGATGCTATGAAAACGTTGGTCGAGCACTATTTTGCGTTTCGTAGCATCAGTAAAGGCAATCCTAGAAAACCGAGAGACGGATTATTCTACACTAGCCCATCTTCTGATAAAGGATTGAGCCAATACCTGAAAGAGACCAACGATAAGCAAAGTCGCTTGCTCTTAATGGGGTTGCTTAATGCATATCTCCAAGCCAAAGGACCGACGGATTTAAGACGTTGCGCGCGGCCTATTTTGATCATCGAAGATCCAGAAGGTCGTTTACACCCAACGCATTTAGCTCGAGCTTGGTCGTTGCTTCAACTTTTGCCAATGCAAAAAATCTTAACCACGAACAGTGGCAGTTTGCTTGGTTCCGTGCCGCTCTACTCCATCCGTAGGCTTATTCGTCTGTCCGATAAAACTATCGCGAAGAGTCTAAACACGTCTAAGTTTGGTGGTGACGAGCTAAGACGAATTGGTTTCCACATTCGTTTTCATCGCGCTGGCGCTTTGTTTGCGCGTTGCTGGCTATTAGTGGAAGGCGAAACTGAGGTTTGGTTGTTTAATGAATTGGCAAGACAATGTGGATACGATCTCGCCGCTGAAGGGGTTCAGATTGTCGAATTTGCACAATCTGGCTTACGTTCATTAATAAAAGTAGCCAAAGAGTTCGGTATCGATTGGCATGTGGTTACCGATGGTGACCCAGCGGGTAAAAAATACGCCCACACAGTGAGAGCGCAGCTTGGGCATGATCAAGAGCGCCATAGGC
>NZ_JAWPON010000102.1:0-1080 GCF_033344315.1 Vibrio sp. 2132-1
AGCCAACTTTAATATCTGCTGCTAGCGCATTAAAACTAAGGCCCGCAGCCATTAGCGCCACTGCTAATTTGCTTTTCATGGTTTTCATTTGCATAACTCCTTCATGCGGGGATCCGGATCCCTTGTTATTGTGTTTGCGTCTTTATAATGACTAAAGATCAGCCAAGCGAAATACTTGGTTTATGCCGTTTTGATTTCTTCTCGCAAGCCCGTAAATTCAGGCATCAGAGAAATCAATTTTTTGCTGTATTCGTGCTGTGGAGCAGTAAAGAGCTGCTCGGTAGGCGCGACTTCCAATAACGTGCCCATCTGCATTACACCTACTCGGTCACACATCTGACGAATCACCGGTAAATCGTGACTGATAAACAACATCGTTAGGTTCAGTTCACTTTGCAGATCTTTTAGCAAGTTCAGAATTTGTGCCTGTACCGACACATCCAACGCTGATGTCGGTTCATCACAAATCAAAAGTCGAGGACGAGTTGCCAGAGCGCGCGCAATCGAAATACGCTGACGCTGACCACCAGAGAATTCATGAGGATATTTCACGCCAGCCATGCGACCCAAACCAACATGATCAAGCAAATCATTCACGATTTGACGTGTTTCTGCTTCATTTTTGGTGAGTTTATGGAAACGAATTGGCTCGGCAATAATGTCTGCCACCTTCATACGAGGGTTCATAGACGTGTATGGGTTTTGGAACACCATCTGCATTTGACGTCGCATCGGACGACGCTCTTTTTCCGACTTCATCGCCGTGAGATCGATGCCTTCAAATTTCACTTGGCCAGAGTTTGGCTCATACAAACCAGCAATCACGCGCGCGATGGTCGACTTACCCGAACCTGACTCACCCACCAGACCAAACGTCTCACCTTCGTGCACCTCAAAACTCACATTGTTCGAAGCCTGCACGTACTCACGGCGGCTTTCAAACAAAGAGTCCTTAGTCACAAACCTTAGGTTGACGTTTTTCACATCCAACAACGGGCCAGTGTACTCGCGCTGATCTTGGCTTTGACCAAGCCAGTGGTTCTTAATGTCTAGCGACTTCATTTCTGTCGCTTCTTCGAT
>NZ_JAWPON010000103.1:0-1070 GCF_033344315.1 Vibrio sp. 2132-1
GGGCGTTTGGCGCTGCGCGCGGCATTCGATTGGCCAGAATTGGAATTTGTGCAAATCAATGATGTTGCGGGCGATGCAGCAACGTTGGGCCACTTATTGGAGTTCGACTCTGTTCAAGGCCGTTGGCACCATGAAGTGCAGGTTGAGGGAAATGAACTCGTCATCAATGGCAAGCGCATCGCGACGACACAGCATCGCGACATCGATGCAGTGAATTGGTCTGGTTGTGATGTCGTGATTGAAGCGACAGGCGTGCACCGCAAAACTTCGTACCTTGACCAATATCTCGATCAGGGCGTGAAGCGAGTGGTGGTTAGCGCACCAGTGAAAGAAGAAGGCATTGCGAACATCGTTGTTGGCGTGAACGACCACATTTTCGATCCTGACAAACATCGTATCGTGACAGCGGCTTCGTGCACGACCAACTGCATCGCACCAGTAGTAAAAGTCATTCATGAGAAATTGGGCATTGAGCAATCCTCTTTCACGACGATTCATGATTTGACCAATACGCAAACCATTTTGGATGCACCGCACAAAGATCTGCGTCGTGCTCGTGCGTGTGGCATGAGTCTTATCCCGACCACCACGGGCAGTGCGACTGCGATTGTGGAAATTTTCCCTGATTTAAAAGGCAAGATTAACGGCCACGCAGTGCGTGTACCGTTGGCGAATGCGTCACTGACAGACATCATCTTCGATGTGAAACGCGATACCACCGCAGAAGAAGTGAATGCTTTGCTGAAAGAAGCGTCAGAAGGTGAGCTAAAAGGCATTCTTGGCTTTGAAGAGCGTCCGTTGGTGTCGATCGATTACAAAGGCGATCAACGCTCAACCATCGTTGATGCACTCTCAACAATGGTCGTTGGTTCTCGCATGGTGAAGATTTACGCGTGGTACGACAATGAAATGGGTTACGCAACGCGCACCGCAGAATTGGTTCGTAACGTTGGTTTGGCTTAATAGGAGTTCACAATGTCTCATCCTACATGGCAATTAGATTTGGACTCTGGTGCATTAGTTTTAGCACCGTGCCCGGGTACGGAAGGCGTCGATTTGCAAACGTCTTG
>NZ_JAWPON010000104.1:0-1065 GCF_033344315.1 Vibrio sp. 2132-1
TTTTTCTCAATCGGCTCCTGGCCTTGGTTGGTATGGATTAGTCGATGATCAAGGTCTAGCACATATCTTCAAGCCAGAATTCAACGCGACGTTGAGAGAAAATACTCGCCCGCCAGAAGTGGGGGCGCTGTCGACGGATATGAATTTGACGCTCACCGACGCGCAAGATCCTGTGACTCAATTTGTCTTCAGTGCATCAACGCAAACTCCAACTATTGTTTGGCAGACTCGCAGCGGGAAAGTCAAAGCGCGTTGGCAAGAAAAGTCTGCGTTAGGCGTCGCTCCAACCACGATAGATTTTTCCTTTTCTGCGGGCTTTGACGCTCCCCAACAGATGCTCTTAACACCGGATGGTGAAACGCTTTATTTACGTGATGGTTTGGGGTTAATTGTTCTGACCAAAGCTGCTCAAAAGTTTACGGTGCGCGAAGTTATCGATCTTACTCAAGGGGATAAAAAGCATTCTGTAAGAACGATTGATTTGCTTGCGGGCGCATATTCCCTGTTGGTGACGCACAATGATGGTCGCGTTTCGCAATGGTTTGATACTTTGCAAAATGATAAGCGAACCTTAACTCATATTCGTGACTTCAAATTAGCGTCTGAACTTAAATACTTATTGCCGGATTCACACCGCAAAGGATTCTACAGTTTCTACACTAACGGTACGCTTCAGAGTCATTACACGACCAGTGAAAAACTGGTGTTGTTTAAGCGAGCTTATAAACAGGCACCTGCGATGGCGGCAATGTCGAACAATGAACGCTATCTGATTACTTGGAATGATGACTCGTTAAAGGTGGCAGAGGTCGATAACTCTTACCCTGAAGTCTCGCTTTCTTCACTGTGGCAGAAAGTGTGGTACGAAGGCTATCCAGAGCCTGAATTTGTATGGCAATCTACATCGGCCAGTGACAACTTTGAAGCCAAATTTAGCTTGGTGCCGATTGCGTTCGGCACGATAAAAGCGGCTATGTTTGCGATGCTGTTTTCAGTGCCTTTGGCGGTGCTAGGCGCTATTTATACGGCGTATTTTATGTCGCCACGCATGCGTCGAGTGGTTAA
>NZ_JAWPON010000105.1:0-1061 GCF_033344315.1 Vibrio sp. 2132-1
ATGGTGACGCCCCTGCGATTCCTGAGTGGACTCAAGGTGGCCAAATCATCCCTACTATGAATCTAAAGGTTGGCGATTCGGTTTACACTCGCGTGTTTGATCAATCTGGTGAGAACGTTGCATACCGCACTGAACTAGCAATTAGTAACGACGCACTCACTCAAGCGAAAAACTGGTCTTACGCCTTGGCGAGTAAAATCAACCAAGAGCAAACTAAGCTTCAAGCTGGTCAATATTCGGAAGACAAGTTCACGCCAGTGTACGGCACGAACCCAATTTACCTGCAATCAAACAGTGGCCTTGAGCGTGTTGAAATTGGCTACAATATTGAAACGCCAGTACCTGACTATTCACTCACGGTTGATGGTCTTGCCAGTGAGTACATAATTGCTACAGAACCAACCTCTTTAGACCTCACTCTTACCGCAGAGGGCGACTTAACCGCCGAGTTAACGGTTTACAATCATCATCGCGAACCACTAGCAAGTTGGACGGGTTCAATTCAAGATGGTGCAAGCGAACAAGTAGAACTCACGCTGAGCAAATCAGAACCGGGGCACCACATGTTAGTGACCCGCATTAAAGATACCGATGGCAACCTTGTCGATCAGCAAACTCTGGATTTCCATCTAAAAAGTGAGGAAGTCACCCCACCACCATCAGGCGAATACGACTTTGTATTCCCAGAGGGGCTTTCTAGCTACACAGCAGGTACAAAAGTGTTAGCAAGCGACGGCGCGATTTATCAATGTAAACCATTCCCTTACTCTGGCTACTGCGTACAGTGGAGTGAGAGTGCAACACAATTTGAGCCAGCGACAGGCTCACCCTGGGAAATGGCTTGGGATAAACTGAACTAATCTCGCAGACGATAAACGTAAAGAACCCCGCCAATCGCGGGGTTCTTTGTACTTTATCAATCACTGCGAGTTAAAGACAAAAGTGGCAGTTTTCTCGACTTAAACCATAACCACCAGACAGATTGGTGATATGAGTTCTGCCTTCGTTCAGCCCCATTTCATACCCTTCGAGTAGCACGGATTGGCGCATCGACAAGCGTT
>NZ_JAWPON010000106.1:0-1049 GCF_033344315.1 Vibrio sp. 2132-1
TACTTTGTCAAACTTTTCCGCAGCCCAAGCTTGGCCGTCAAAATCCTGCTCAAGGTTAGCGTGATAAAATTGCGCGTTATTGATTTGGTTCAAAGATGCATTATTTGAGGCTTTTTCGACCATCTCAGCCACACCTTCTACGCCAACGACATGTTTAGCACGCTTTGCGATCGGCAAGCTGAAGTTGCCTAATCCACAGAACAAATCTAACACTCGTTCGTCACTTTGAGGGTCTAACCACTCAATCGCCTGTTCCACCATTTTCTGGTTCACCGCTTGGTTGACCTGAATAAAGTTGTTCGGTGCAAAAGGGATTTTTACGCCCGCTTCTTGATAGAAAGGCACCTCACCTGCAACTAAGTTAAGTTGGTCAGTTTCTGGCATCAGATACAACGAGGCTTGATGGCGTGTCGCTAATTCAACTAATGCACTGACTTCTTCATCGGCCAAATTACTTAAGTGTCGCAGCGTGATACAAGGCCCGTTGTCACCCAACACCAGTTCTACATGCCCCAATTGCTCTGGCTTTTTGAACGCTGTTAGCACCGAATAAATCTCAGGCAATAGCACATTCAACTCAGGAGCCAATACCGGACAATCCGTCACTTGTGCAATTTGCTTGCTTTGCTTTTTGCGGAAGCCGAAGTGCAACTGACGCGTTTTCTTATCGACAAACAAACTCACGCGAGCACGACGTCGGTAACCTAAAGACTCGCCCAATACTGGCGCATCCAACTCAATGTCACTGCCAGCAAATTTTCGCATCAACTGACGCAGCGTCTGCTGTTTGTGCGTCAATTGTTGGTCATAATTGAGGTGCTGCAAATCACAGCCGCCACATTCATGATAATGCGGACAAAATGGCTCAACGCGCGCGTCGCTTGGCTTTAGGATTTTAATCAGCTTGCCGCGAGCAAATTTGCTCTTCTCTTCCACCAATTGCGTCACCACTTCTTCACCTGGTAATGCGCCGTCAATGAACAACGGTTTCTTTTTAAGGTAAGCAATACCTGCGCCGTGGTGATCCAAACGCTCTACTTGTACCGCTT
>NZ_JAWPON010000107.1:0-1046 GCF_033344315.1 Vibrio sp. 2132-1
TTTTGCTCGTGCAATGAGACAAGTAATTTGACATGACCACGCTCGGTGAATTTGACCGCGTTGCTAAGTAAGTTATTGAGCACCTGCTTCAGACGCCCTTCATCTCCTTGTACTTCAGCGGGCAACTTAGGGTCGATATCACTGAGCAATTGCAAATTCTTTTGCTGCGCTTTTACTGTGTGTAAGCTGATCACATCCTTCAATAACTGGCGAAAATGATACGTCTCGCTGGCGAGTTCCACCTTCCCCGCTTCGACTTTGGAGAAATCGAGGATGTCATCAATAATGGTCATGAGCGATTGCGATGAGTTATCGATGATCTCCACAAATTCTTTTTGCTGCGGATCGAGCTTAGTATCACTAAGCAGCGACGCCACACCAATAATGCCATTCATAGGGGTGCGAATCTCGTGGCTCATGGTCGCGAGAAACTCACTTTTCTTGCGATTGGCGACTTCCGCCTTATCTCGCTCGGCTTCTAACTCGGCTTGATGCTCACGCACTTTTTGCACGCTTCGATTGTATTTTTGCGCCAACAAGCTGACTTCATCAAAACACCAACGTTTGGGCAGCGTGACCGTACTCGGCGCATTACCGCCGCTAAAATCACTCACCGCACCGGAAAGCAACTGCAAAGGATTCACCAATAAACGGAAGGCAACCCACAACACCCCAACCATCAACAGCAAAATTTTTATCGCTTCTGTCGTGAGTAGAAAAAAGAACTGTTGCCATAAATCTTGATAGACGGCGCTAAGGTCAGATTGCACAGTCAGCTCTGCAAGCTCAAACGTTTTTTCACCCACACTAAACTGCATCGGCCAACGCCTCTCAACCACATCTTGCGTGATTTCTGTTCCGAGCTCGATGATAACTTCGTCTTTGGTAGCAATGCGTAGGTAATCCACCGAAGGCAAACGCATCGCCCCCAGCGCTTGGGTGAGTAACAGCTCACGGTCTTCAACCCACAAACTGGCTGAAAAGCTGGAGAGGTAGCTCGACTCCACTTGTTTTAAGTCGGTGTCGAGATGGGACAACTCTTCTTG
>NZ_JAWPON010000108.1:0-1042 GCF_033344315.1 Vibrio sp. 2132-1
ATGACTTACTTTTAAGAGGGTTGAAAATGAGTAGATGGTATAGAATTGGAACAAAATTTGGTTTTATTACACCAATTGCAAACGCTTATGCTACCTAGATGTAAAAACTCAGAGTATAAATGACGGCACAAAGCACTACCGATATGGTAAAAATACGCTGAAGTTCAGGAAGAGCCAAAAGAGCGGCGAAGAAAACAAATGGACTGCTTTTTTACCTGTATATTACGGCGTAGCAAGTAACATAGTTAATGTGTCTATATCTTCCTGATCGGGTGGAGATTGACGCAGTAGATCGCGTTTAATCCTAGTGATTACCTCCGACAATACCTCATCTGTATTAGGTTGAAGGCTATCCATTATAGCAAGCAGCGCATCAAGCGCGTCTCCGAGATTGCCATTATCTAGAGCGACATAAAAGCTAATCAGCAAAGAATCGGTTCCCAACACTTCTAATGCTTGTTGATTTTGCTTGGTTTGATATTGATACAGCAAATCGGCATGTCGGTACAAAGCATCATCCAGTTCGGACTCCACTATTGGTTTAGCAATGATATGGTCTGCGCCTACGCCTAACATGCGCTCTTGGGTCTCTTTGAACACATCTGCAGTACAACCAAATATCAGTACCGACTTCGCAGCGCTGCGCATGGAGCGAATTGCTGAGATTGCCCCAACTCCGTCAAGGACAGGCATATGGTTGTCCATCAATATTAAATCGAACGGCTCTACAGCTATTTTATTTACCGCTAGCTGTCCATTTTCAACACTTGAGCATTCAAAGCCCTTTGCTCTTAAGAAGGTTTCCATAATGATGGCGTTGGTTCGATTGTCCTCTACTATCAAGGCCTTCAAACCATTGCAATTGAGCTTGTGCCTATGTCCTGATTCCACTTTCCCAGGTTCGCAAGGAGAGATCTCAACTTCAACCGTGAATGTAGTGCCGATATTTTCTTGGCTTTGCACAGTCACATGACCGCCCATGTGCTCGGCGATCTCTTTAACAATTGCAAGGCCAAGGCCAGTCCCGCCGAAGCGCCTTGTG
>NZ_JAWPON010000109.1:0-1038 GCF_033344315.1 Vibrio sp. 2132-1
TAGAACAACAGCAGCTAACACAAGTTTTTTTGCAGATTTCATAATTCGATTCCTTACACAAGTGAGTGATTCTTCTGGGCTGTTCTCACAGCGCTTGAGTATAGAATACGACTCGCTAGGTAAAGCGGCGTATAGGGAGCGTAAAGAATCGTAAAGAGTGATTTTTGCCCTCTTCGTCGCACATCAATCCAATGTAATATTAAGTAAACGGTAACTGACCAAAGGTGCCCCGATGGCAAACATTCTTTTAATTGATGACGACATAGAACTGACAAGCCTATTAAAAGAGGTGCTCAGCTTCGAAGGATTCGAAGTCAGTGAAGCAAACGACGGTGAAGCCGGCCTTGCCGCAATCAACAGCGATATCGACCTCATCCTACTGGATGTAATGATGCCAAAATTGAATGGTATGGAAACGCTGAAGCGTCTGCGAGAGAACTGGGAAACCCCCGTGTTGATGTTGACCGCCAAAGGCGAAGAGATTGATCGAGTGATCGGTTTAGAGCTCGGCGCAGATGACTACTTACCAAAACCTTTCAGCGACCGAGAGCTGCTCGCTCGTATTCGTGCGATTTTACGTCGCACCAATAACACGCAGAAAAACGGCAAAAACAGCGATTGTATTGAGTACCAAGAGTTGCGCCTGTATCCGGGCAAGCAAGAGGCTTACTGCGATCAACAATTGCTGGATCTAACCGCAACCGAGTTCGCGCTGTTGACCCACTTTGTCCAAAACCCAGGACACGTACTCACCAAAGAGACGTTGAGCCTCGACGTACTAGGTAAACGACTGGCGGCCTTTGACCGTGCAATCGATATGCACGTGTCGAACTTACGCAAAAAGCTGCCCGACCAAAGCAATGGCAAACCGCGCATCAAAACCCTACGTGGTCGCGGCTATATGCTGCTTGAGGAGGATTAATGCGCCTATCACGCATCAAACTGCCAAAGATTAATAGCTTGTATGGACGCATCTTTGCCATCTTTTGGTTCACTATGCTATTGGTTTTGATAGCCGTGCTATCACTGCCACATTTG
>NZ_JAWPON010000010.1:0-223468 GCF_033344315.1 Vibrio sp. 2132-1
CATTTGATCACATGACAAGATGTGCATCTACCTTAAATTTATGATTTTTATCAAAATCATTAGGGGATTCCTCAGTGCTCAGCAGCGAACCTAGTTGTTGATCCATACTCAGATTTAGAAATAGCAGCAAGTCATAACATTAATCCTGATTCAAACGGCAGGCCTTCTCCTGTAGTGGTGTATGTATTTGAATTAACGTCAAATACCATTTTCGAAAGCCAGGACTTTTTTTCTATTTATGAAGAAAGTGAAAAAGTCTTAGGACCTGATTTAGTGAATAAATATGAAGTTTCATTAACTCCAGGTCAGAAAGAAACATATCAAGCAAGTATGTCTCCAAAGACAGAATATTTAGGCATTGTCGTCGCGTTTCGAGATATTGAAAACTCAAATTGGCGACAAGTCATTAAAGTGGATAAGACCGGTTACAACACATATCAAGTATTGTTAGAAGATCTGTCTTTGGTCGTTAAATAACGTTTAGTTGGCTAATTATAAATGACGCAATACTCCAAGACGGCTTGGTGCGAAGGAATGTTTTTACGTCCCCAGCACTTCCAACAACAAGAACGCGCAACCTCTCAAGAATTCAAGGGCTTACATCAGTTAGGTGGGGCTTACAATTGGGGAGTTTGGAAATGTCGAGTAAAAAAACACGCGCTAAAAGATGGTCTTATTGAACTTGAGCATCTTGAAGCTGTTTTGCCAGATATGACGTTGGTTAATACGTTAATATCCAACGATTCAGTTTCGCCTCTACTTATTGATAAAAACACTGAAAATACGTTAGTAAAAATAACTCTCCCTCTTTCAAGTGTTACAGGTAAAAACGTTTCGGATGTAAGCGAATCGATCGTCTCTCGTTATGTACTTCAAGATATCGACGTGATAGATAACCTTACAGGACAAGATGAAGAAACCATCCAAGTTGCAGCCCTCAACCTTGAGTTGAAAGCGGGTAATGACAAATTAGCGGGTTATGTGGAGTTACCTATCTTAAGGATCAAAGAGGTAACTCCTGAAGGGGAAATTATACTAGACGATGAGTACGTTCCTCCGCTTATCAATCTCCTGAGCGATAAAGTTATGTCAGCTTATCTACGTAACGTTATCGCGATGACAAAGATGCGTGCTGACGTTATTGCGCAGCGCTTGATTAAGGGTAAATCTGCATCGGCATCTGCTGTTGATTTCATCATGCTCCAAATGTTGAACCGATATGAGGCGAAGTTAAAGCATTTCAGTGAGTTAGATAGATTACATCCACTGGAATTAGCGACGACACTTAAAGGTTACATTGGTGAGTTAGCCACTTTTTCTAATAAAACTAAAAGAGTCCCAAGTTTGCTTGCGTATGATCACTTAGATGTATCAAGTGTTTATAGCGAGTTGAATCAGATACTCAGTCAGTACCTCAGTGTTGTTCTTGACCAAACTGCGACCAAACTTCCGTTGGAGCCTCGCCAATACGGTATTCAAGTGACGCCGCTTCCAGATAAACGCTTGCTTGAGTCATGCCAATTTGTGCTAGCAATTAAAGCAGATACCACAACAGATGAAATAAGACGCCTGGTCCCAGCGCAACTCAAGTTTGGCCCGGCAGAACAGATTCGCGATCTAATTAATAATCAGATCAACGGTATAAACGTAGTGCCGTTGAGTGTCGTCCCGAGACAGATTCCTTACCAAACGGGCTATGTCTATTTCGAAGTTGTCAAGAAAGGGCCATTTTGGATGAGGCTAAAAGATAGTGGCGGTATTGCGCTTCACCTATCAGGGCATTTTCCGAATGCTGAACTTGAGCTTTGGAGTATTAATCAATAGGCGCGCTCTGTATGGAACAAACGATAGTAAAACCAACACCGGGTGGAAGAGCACCCGCATCGAAACCACAATCAGAAGAGTCTGTGGATAATACCGTAGTTATCTCAAAAAGTCCTGAATTGGTGAACAATGATTCAGTGGTCGCTTATGGGAATAACTCTCTACTAGCAGAGGCGAATGGCCTGTTATCTATTATCGGTCAAATTCGCTCGACAGCGACTCATTCCGATCCGTTGTTTCTAAAAGAGACATTGGCACAAAAGCTTAGAGATTATGAGAACCGATTACGTCAGCATGACGTTGATTTGGATACCATTGATACAGCTCGTTATTGTTTATGCTGTTCACTAGATGAAGTTGTCCTTAACACCAATTGGGGTGGGAATTCATTCTGGAGTCACGATTCATTACTTAGCTCCTTCTATGCTAGCAGTCAAGGTGGGGAAGCGTTCTTTAAGCATCTTGATAAGTGCATGGCGAAACCAGATGTGAACTTAGATTTGCTTGAACTAATGTATGTGTGCTTATCTCTCGGGTTTCTGGGTCAATACCGTTTAGAAAAAAATGGACTGGAATCGCACCGGAAATTGAGAAGACAGGTTATTGCTACTCTTAAGACTTATGGGAGAGGAGTCCCTCAGGAACTAAGCAATAGTATCGACCAACACATTTTGAATGGCTCAAAGGCTTCTGATAGAGCTCCTCTTTGGGTTGTATGTTCTGTAACGGCGGCACTATTGGTCTGCATATATATGTATTTTAGTTATGAGCTAAATAAGGCATCCAATCGCACCTTTTCTCAATTAGTCAATTTGATTCAACCGCAACAACTTAACCAAGATGCAACGTCAGAATCAAAATCAGCGCCAATTGCAGAAAAGATTTCAATGTATCTAGCAACTGAGATCGGTAAGGGGCTAATCAATGTTGAGCCGCTGCAAGACAGGGTAAGAATTTCGTTAAAGTCTCAAGATCTATTTGAATCAGGTAGTGCTGATGTTGTCGCTTACATCCAACCCGTTATTTCTAAGCTTGCGAGAACATTGGAGTCGACCCAAGGCAAGATCATTGTTACTGGTCACACCGACGATAGGCCTATTTTCACGAGTAAATATCCCTCGAACTGGCACCTATCATTAGCTCGAGCCACTGCTATGTCTGAACAACTGATCTCGAATAGTGCATTAGAAGGGCGAGTGATACCCGAGGGATTGGGGGATGCAAGACCATTAGTTGAAAACAGTAGTGATGAAAACCGAGCTATTAACCGCCGGATTGAAATCGACCTTCTTGTCGCGAATTAATAATAGGTAGATAGAGATGCGTATTAAAGAAATTGGCAGAATATTTACTCAAAGATGGTTTCTCGGTCTTATAGGTGTCGCTGCTTGTTCTATTTTCATTTGGGTTGTTGGTCCACTTATTGCGATAGCGGGATATGAGCCCCTAAAGAGTGACTTTCAACGGCTAGTCACTATTCTAGTGTTGGTGTTGCTTTGGGCGATATTTAACGTTACCAAGCAGCATAAGCAAAAGGTGAAAGAAGACGAAAGTATTCAAACGTTGCTTGAGGTTGATAGCCTATCAGATAAAGAAGCGGCAAGTGAAATTGACTTAATGCGCGAGCGTATTGAGCAAGCTGTCAAAGTAGTGACGAAAACACACAAAGGCAAGAGAAGCTTGTATGACTTACCGTGGTATGTGTTGATTGGCCCTCCTGGAACGGGGAAAACAACCGTATTACAGCAGTCGGGGTTAGAGTTTCCATTAGGAGACAACCTTGGCTCTGACTCTATTGCCGGTGTAGGTGGCACTCGCCACTGTGATTGGTGGTTTGCAAATAAAGCAGTTCTTATAGATACGGCTGGCCGGTATACGACACAAGACAGTCAAGAAAAGGTCGACTCTAAAGCGTGGCATGGTTTCTTAGGATTGTTGAAAAAGTATAGAACGCAAAGACCAATTAATGGTGCGATTGTTACGATAAGTTTAGCCAGCGTGATGTCTCAGACTCGAACCGAGCGAAATCTTCATGCTCGAGCAATTAAGTCGAGACTTCAAGAACTGAAAAACCAGTTAGGCATGCAGTTTCCGATTTACGTATTGCTCACCAAAATGGATTTAGTTGCCGGTTTCAATGAGTTTTTTGCCGATTTAAGTAAGGAAGAGCGAGAGGAATTATTTGGTTTCATGTTCCCTCGTGAAGTGGATGATGAAAGAGGCGTTATTTCTCTATTCAACAAAGAATTTCATGGCATGTTGGAGCGCCTTGATGCCCGTATGCTTAGAATACTTGAAACAGAGGACGATTTAGATAAACGCGCGCTTATCTTTGAATTTCCAAAGCAATTAAGAGTGCTACAAGCTAATCTTGACGAGTTTTTAGCTGAAATTTTTGCACAAAACAGTTTTGAAGAGCCTGCCTTGATTCGTGGTGTGTTTATGTTGAGTTCGGTTCAAGAAGGCTTACCAGTCGATAAGCTGATGAATGAATCAACCAATGGACTTGGGTTAAATCGTTTAGCTCTAGCAAAGAGTCAGACTGGCTCTCATAGTTATTTCGTAAAGAATCTTTTTGACAAGGTTATTTTCAAAGAGCAACTGTTAGGAACAGTTAATCGTCACTATCAAAAGCAGTCAGGTTGGATGCGTCGAGGTGTTTACATTGGATGTACAACGCTACTGCTAGGAGCTTCTGCGCTTTGGTTTATGAGTTATAAGTGGAACTCACAGTTAATTGTCGATACCAATGAACAAGCGAGCCATATTGATGCAATGATTGGCGCTCAAAGTTTAGATTTTGAAGCGGATATTGTTTCAGCTGTAGAAACATTAGATAGGTTGATGACGCTTCCTCTCGGAAAGCAAAGCGACTACGGTGATGCCGACTCTGTAAAGAGGTTTGGTCTCTATCAAGGAGACAAAGTGTCTCAGGCGGCAAACAATGCATATTCTGATGCTTTGACCCAATATTACGCCCCTCTGCTTCTTGATAGCTTGGTGTCAGAAATGGAGAGCAATCAACAGCATCGTGAGTATTTGTACGAAACGTTAAAAACGTATTTGATGTTATTCAATCCAGACAAATATCAACAAGATGAAGTGTTGGCTTGGTTTAACTTTTATTTCGAACGTCAATATCCGGGTGAGCTAAACGCAGACTTAAGAAGACGTTTGCTACAGCACACTCAATATTTATTAGGCAACGATGGACAAGGCTTTACTTACAACACTGCTGCCGTGACGAGTGCTCGAGAAGTGTTGACTCAAATGTCTCTACCTGAACGTGCTTATCAGCGAATGAAAATACAATTTTCTAAGAGTCATGTACCTTCATTTCGCTTGACTGATGTATTGGGACCTAAAGGGCTTGAGCAGTTCGAGCGAGCTAGTGGAAAACCGCTATCACAAGGCATTTCGGGTTTCTACACGTACAATGGTTTTCATAGCATTTTTCAGATTCAGATCAACCGTACAGTAAAAAGCCTAATGGAAGAGAACTGGGTTTATGGTGACGATCTTAAGGCTCATGAAATTGATCAAGATAGTGCCATCCAAGGCGTTCAGTCTCGATACTATCAAGATTATGTTAATGAATGGAAAACGTTGATCGAAGATATTCAATTGAAGCAGGCTCCGAGCCTAGAACTTGCGACAGAGCAAGCGAGGGTTTTATCTGGAGTTGAAAGACCAATCGAATCTTTGTTGAGAGCAATCCAAAAAGAGGTTGCTCTATCAAAAGTATCATTGTCAGAAAATCAAAAAGCCGCTTCTGAAGTTGCTGGTAAAGTTGCCAAAGTTAAGTTTTCAAATACGGCAGATAGACTAGACATGTATTTACCTGAAGAAAACGGCTTCAATGTTGCTCTGCCAGGTAAAGAAGTCGAATCGCATTTTTCAGAGATCTTACGCCTTGGTGAGCAAGACTTTGATGATATTCAACAAGCAATGGTTAACTTGCGTTCGTATTTAAGTGACTTATCAAGCTCTGGTAACAATCAGAAAATTGCCTACAAAAGTATTTTAGATGGAACCGTTACACAAGATGTCGCAGCTTCCTTCGCTCGTGCTAAAGAACTTTTGCCGAGACCATTTAATCAATGGCTAGGTGAGCTTTCTCAAGAGTCGGTTAAGTTTGCGGAGAGCGGTTCGAAGGATCATCTAAATCAACTTTGGGTAACACAGGTGGTCCGCCCTTATCAGCGGACTATTGCTGGCAGATATCCATTCGAGTCCAACGCGAGCAGAGAAGTTAGATTGAAAGACTTTAAGCGATTCTTTGGTTATGGAGGTACGCTTGACGCATTCTTCCAAGAATACCTCGAACCGTTTGTGGATACTTCGAAAAGTCGTTGGCGATTAGAAAAGGAAATTGGAGTTCGTCCAGAAACACTAATGGTCTTTCAAAGAGCGCAACGTATCAGGCAGTCTTTCTTTGAATCTGATAATTCATTACGCGTAGAGTTTGGGATGAAGCCTGTTTATCTAGACCAGCACATTACTCGATTTGTCTTAGAGTTGGGTGGACAAGATTTGGTTTATAAGCATGGACCAGCAAGAGCTAAATCGTTGAGTTGGCCTGCCGGTCAAGATCAGACTCGAATTGTGTTCACACCACCTGAATCTAAACGCGAAATTGCGCATACCTATGAAGGTGAGTGGGGCATATTCAAGCTTTTGGATCAATCACTTAAAGCAAGGCCAGAATCGCGTAAAGACAATATAGTTATGATTGATTTAAAGGGAAATAAGGTGCAGCTAGAGCTTATTCCTTCTAGTGCCATTAATCCGTTTTGGTCAAATGAAATGGAGAGGTTCAGATGTCCACGAACCTTATAACATCAGGCTGGGGCTATATCGGTAAAATGCCTGCAAAAGGGGACTTTGTGAAAGATGGTTTATCACAAGATTTCTCGGAGCGTTGGCATGATTGGCAACAGGCGGTTATTGCAGTCAGCAGGGAACAACTGGGTGAAAGCTGGAATGAGCACTTTTTAACGGCTCCTGTGTGGCACTTTGCTTTGGATATTAGCTATTTAGAAGACTCAACCTACATTGGTAGCATGATTCCTAGTGTTGATGCATGCGGTAGATACTTTTTCTTTACTATAGCTCGTGCCGTAAAAGGTGAAGCTGCGCAATATTGGGGTGACAGAGCTTGGACCGAGGACAGTGCCGCTCTTGCTCTTTCAGTACTTGAGGACGACTTTGTCTTTGATGTTTGGCATAAGAGTACTCAAGAAAAAAATGACCTCGTTGCGAATGTAACAAGTGAAGTGAAGCCTCTAGAGTTTCTTTATCAAAGCCAAATATCTACAGTTTTTCATGATCACGGCAATACTGATCAAAACACGCTTTTGAATTACCTCATTAAAGAAAAATTGAGTAAACCATGTTTTTGGTGGACTGAAGGTTCAACGAAGGTTGAACCATGCATGTTCATTACTAGTGGATTTCCTTCAATTGGTCAGTTTTCAGCCATGCTTGATGGCGGCTGGAAAAAGTGGAATTGGTAGGATAGAAGAATGAATTGGAACTATTTTACCTTTGCTAAATCGCACGCAGGAAAAGTACGCCCTTATAACGAGGATGCTCTGTTGGATATGACAGAACAGCATATTTGGGTGGTTGCCGATGGAATGGGTGGACACAGTGCTGGCGATATAGCAAGCCAGATGCTAGTGGATAGAGTCGCGCGCCACATGCAGGATGTCTCCAATACTAATATCGATGATATCCGAAGAGTGGTTCAAGAAGCGAACTTAGAAATTTACCAATACGCACAAAATCACTTAGACGGTAAAACGATGGGAACAACACTTGTTTTGTTGTTTATTCAGGATGGGTATTACCACTGTCTTTGGGTGGGTGATAGCCGAATTTACCAGCTTAGAAGTGGTAATTTTGTCCAAAAAACACGTGATCATAGTCAAGTCATGGACTTAGTGGATCAGGGCTTATTGGCATTTGAAGATGCCGAATCGCACCCTCTTGCAAATGTTATTACCAGAGCTGTTGGGGTCGACGAAAGTGTCACTATTGATCAAGTTTCAGGGCAGTTGGCTGACGGCGATCAGTTTCTACTCTGTAGCGATGGACTCTCTAAGGAACTTACGAGTGATGAAATTCATCGGACATTGTATGCAGACTCAGTCAACCAAGCTGGATTAGCGCTCATGCATTCGGCTTTGGTTCGGGGCGCAAGTGATAACGTAACTTGTGCTTTGATCAAAGTTCGCCAAGCGCAAACGGAGTGCGAAACAGTAACTAGAGAAGACGCGACGATACCTGTCTTTCTAAGAGGGAGAGCTTATGAGTAATGAAATGTTTGATTGGTATGAACAAGCGTTGGCTCCTATATCTCAAGAAAATCCTACAGGTATTGATCCTAGAGAGGATGTATCACCACAGTCTGCTTACTATCGGTTGAAAGATCAGCGTATGGCCGCCCGCAACGCTGAACGTAATGCTCTTATAGAAGAAGAAAGTATCTATACCCACAGTAATTTATGGCGAGTATTTATTGAAGATGTCCCAGAAATACTCACGAATCAGTCTAAAGATTTGGAATTTGTTGCCTGGCTTATAGAAGCCCTAACTCGATTGTATGGTTTTCGTGGTATGGGCGTTGGCTACAAACTCGCAACCAGTTTAATTGAGAACTTTTGGGATGATCTGTACCCAATGCCTGATGAAGATGGTATTGAGACAAGAATATCGGCGATTATTGGCCTCAATGGTATCGATAGTGAAGGAACACTTATTTTTCCAATTGCTTGTATACCATTGACTGACTTAGGCGTGGAGCAAGCTTATGCCTATTGGGAATATCAGCAAGCTATAGAGCTTGAGCGCTTAGACGAAGATAAGCGCCGAAATCGAGTCGAGCTTGGGGCTGTTGAGTTATCTGAAATTATAACTACGGTTAAGTCGACTTCTGATACGTTTTATCAAGAATTAATCACGGATTTGGAGTTCGCTACAGAATCATTTAATGAATTCAGTCAGCGATTAGATGAAGCGGTCGGTGATGTGACTCCTAGCTCTTATATATCAAAAAGACTTGAATCAATACACTCGGCATTAAAGCACCTTCTTGGAGATCGTTTTAATCAACCACAAGCAGTGATTGAAGAGCTAGAGGATCTTGATGAATCTTCTTCTGAACAACCGTTAAGTGCACAAAGTTGTGATGCATTATTAGCGACAAACATGAAATCACGAGAGCAGGCAATTAGACAATTGCAGCAAGTAGCTGATTTCTTCCGAGAGAGTGAACCTCACTCACCAGTTTCTTACTCCATCGAACAGATCATTCGTTGGTGTGGGATGCCTCTGCCGGAGTTACTGGCGGAACTTATCTCCGACGGGGATGCAAAGAAAAGCTACTTCCGTTTGGTTGGCATAGCAGAACAAAATGAAAATTAATAAAGGGAGAATGGTATGACGAGTATCCACTCGAAACTATCACGAGTACGGAAGCCTCGTGTCCACATTACCTATGATGTTGAAACTGAAGGTACAACTCTTAAGAAAGAACTGCCTTTTGTTGTAGGTGTAATGGGTGATTTCGCTGGTCAAAACACAGAAGCGTTGAAGCCATTAAAAGACCGCCGTTTTATTCAGATCGATCGAGATAACTTTGACGATGTACTCAAAAAAATGAATCCATCGGTGAAGTTTAAAGTTGCGAATAAGCTTGCGAATGACGATTCACAGTTTGAGGTCGATTTAAACTTTAAATCAATGCAAGACTTTGAGCCTGCTGCGATCGTAAATCAAGTTGATCCACTACGCCAATTGATGGAAACGCGTAATAAACTGCGTGATTTGATGACAAAAGTTGACCGCTCAGAAGAGCTTGAAAATATCCTAGAGGATGTTTTGAACAATACAGACAATCTGGCAAGACTTGCAGGCGAGTTAGATCTTGGCAAGAAAGCGAAGTCAGACAGTACTGAAGGAGCGGAATAATGACGACTGAAGCTGAAAAACAGTTAGATCCAACTGTTAATGAACAGACAACTTCATTCTTAGATCAAGCTATTGGTGCGACTAAGCAGACCGAAGCTTCTCGTGCTGAGGAGCTGATTAAAACGCTCGCTGAAGAAGCAATGAAAGGGACAGTTACTTGGAACAAAAACCTAACAGTAACTTTTCGTGAAGCGATTAATTTGCTCGATAGGCAGATTTCTGATCAGTTGTCTGAAGTAATGCATCACCCAGAATTACAGAAACTCGAAGGTTCTTGGCGCGGCTTAAATTATCTAGTGATGAATTCAGAGACCAGCTCTACTCTGAAAGTTCGCATGATGAGCATGACCAAGAAAGAGCTACATAAAGACTTGAGCAAAGCTGTTGAGTTTGATCAAAGCCAGATCTTTAAAAAGGTTTACGAGTCTGAGTTTGGTAGTGCTGGTGGTGAACCGTATGGTGCATTGATTGGAGACTATGAGTTTACCAACCACCCAGAAGATATTGAGTCGTTACGCCTAATGTCAAATGTAGCGGCTTCTGGCTTCTCTCCATTCTTGTCCGCGGCTTCACCAGCACTATTCGGCTTTGATGAGTGGACTGAGCTGTCAAAACCACGCGACCTAGATAAGGTATTTGAATCACTAGAATACGCCCAATGGCGTTCGTTCCGCGAGAGTGCCGATTCGCGCTTCGTTAGTCTGACGATGCCAAAAGTCCTTGCTCGTTTGCCATACGGACAAGCTACCGCTCCAGTCGAAGAGTTTGGGTTTGAAGAGTTCGAAGTAGATCCTGTTTCAGGTATTGCTGTTAACGCTGAACATAACGACTACTGTTGGATGAACTCTTCGTATGTTCTTGGTGTTAAGTTAACCGACGCATTTTCAAAATATGGATTTTGTACTGCCATCCGTGGTGCAGAAGGCGGCGGTCGAGTGGATAACTTGCCAACGCATTTCTTCATGAGTGATGATGGCGACCCTGATATGAAGTGCCCAACAGAGATTGGTATTACCGACAGACGTGAGGCGGAGCTTGGTAAGCTTGGTTTCTTACCGCTTTGTCACTACAAAAACACCAACTATGCAGTGTTCTTTGGTGCGCAAACCTGTCAAAAACCAGCGAACCATGAATCCCCTGAAGCAACGGCCAATGCGGCCATTTCTGCCCGCCTACCTTATATGATGGCAACATCTCGTTTTGCGCATTATTTGAAAGTAATGGCTCGAGATAAAATTGGTAGCTTTATGGAAGCAGAAGACGTTGAGTCTTGGCTGAACCGCTGGATCCTAGGTTACGTCAATGCTTCTGAAGGCGGTGGTCAAGAGATCAGAGCGAAATACCCTCTAGCAGACGCTCGTGTTCAGGTTAAGGAAATTCCTGGCGCACCTGGTTCTTACAATGCCGTAGCATGGCTGAAACCTTGGTTGCAAATGGAAGAACTGACTACATCTTTGCGACTTGTGGCCAAGATCCCTCAGTCAGGTGGATAAGAAACGAATTGGCTGGTCGAAAGGCCAGCCATGACCAATCTTTATGTTCTAGATGGAATTAGCAGTGTCACTTAACTTTCGCGACCCTAGCAAGCTAAAACATGAGTTCAGTACCGGAGGCTACGCTGAACTTGATAGCCCGTGGTTGACTCGATTCAATGAATCTTCTGATCTTGTATCGTCAGCGCGAATTTGGCTAGAAGGTACACGTTCAAGAGATTTGGACAGCTTTCGTCATAGTGTGATGAACACAATTAACCGCATTGATGAGCTATTAGAATCTCAACTAAATGAAATATTACATCATCCTGAGTTTCAACAGCTCGAAAGGGGGTGGGTTGGAGTTAGGTATTTATGTGAACAGGTTGATTCTCGTTCATCGGATTCTGTAAAAGTTAAGGTTTTAACGGCGACATGGAATGAAATCAGTAAAGATGCTTTAAAAGCCATCGAGTTTGACCAATCAGCACTATTTAAGTTGCTCTATCAAAATGAATATGGGATGGCAGGGGGAGAACCCTTTGGTGTGGTGGTTGGAGATTATCAGCTTCGCTGTGATCCTAGTAAAAATTATTTTGATAGAGATCTGTCTGTGTTGAGTAAGATCTCTCAGTCTGCAGCTGCAGCATTCAGCCCATTTATCATGTCTGCATCGCCAGAGATGTTTGGTGTTGATAGTTTCGCTCAACTCTCTGCGATAAGAGATATAGCGGCCCAATTTGAACAGGAAGATTATGCAAAGTGGCGTAGTTTGAGAGACAACGATGACGCTAAATTTATTGGTTTGACTGCACCTAACGTCTTGTTCCGTCAGCCATACAAAAGTGATGGCTCGCGGAATGATAAATTCAATTTTCAAGAACACATCTACGACTCCAATCGAGATTTGCTATGGGGGAGTAGTGCGTACTGTTTTGCTGCCGTATCAATTAGAGCATTTCAGGAACATGGTTGGTTCACGCATATGCGAGGGATTAAACAAGGCGATTACAGTCAGGGTATTATCGTCGCTCCTACAAGGAGCAAGATGCGTGTTAATGGCAAGAATGATCGTGAAAGATGTCCGTTAAACTTGAAAATCTCTGAGAGAAAAGAACAAGAATTGTCTGAGTGCGGTTTTATTTCTATTTCTCCAATACCTGAGACCGATATGGTGGGGATGACCTCGAATGTATCTCTCTACAAGCCCAAACAATACGCAGAAAAGCATATTTCAACGAATGCAAAACTGACATCGATGTTGCAATACACATTGTGTGTATCGCGAGTCGCACATTATCTCAAGGTTATGGGGCGTGACAAAATTGGTGGGTATCAAGACGCAGAAAGCCTAGAGCGTGACTTTCAACGCTGGTTACATCAGTACACTACCGCATCAGATGAAGCGTCTGATGAGCTTCGAGCTAAATACCCCCTAAATGAAGCGAAAATTACAGTTCGAGAGAAAAGAGAAACTCCTGGACATTATTACTCAGTTATCCATTTGCGACCGCATTTTCAACTCGATCAAATGGTATCTAGCATTAAATTAATTACCGAATTATCACCAGAGCACATGGTGTAAGGAAATAACAATGACTCAATGGAAAAATGCTTTGTCCCAAGGCCTATTGCAACACGCTCTAGAGCAATTAATTGATGAAATTAAAGCAACCCCTAAAGATGCGAGCTTGAGAAGTTCCTTCATTGAGCTTCTTTGCATTGATGGGGACTTCGAGCGTGCGGACGCTCAGCTCATGCAATCGATTAAATTGTTTCCTGAGTATCTGCCTGGTGCAAGTCAGCTACGACATTTAGTGAAAGCAGCTCAAGCTAGAAAGGATTTTATCAATGGTGCGGCTAGTGCCAAAGTATTAGGTGATGAGGAATTAACTAAAGAGCTTGTTCGATTTAATCTTGCTCTCGGAAATCAAGAGTACGAAGAAGCGTCACGTCTATCGCATCGCATTGAAGAGCATCGTACTATTAAAGGGTTTAACGTAAACGGCACAAACTACGAAGATGCTAGAGATATTGATGATCGTTTAGGTGGTTACATTGAACTGTTTTCTACAGCAGGTAACTATTTTCTTGTACCCGTATCGAGCATCCATACGCTAGAAGTTAAAGCACCTACTTCTTTGTTAGAGAGTATTTGGCGACCTGTCGAGTTTGATATCGATGGACTTGGTGAAGGCGAAGGCCATATGCCGTTGACATATGTTGACTCAGAGACCGATGCGCAAAAGTTAGGTCGAGAAACGGATTGGAAGCAGATTGGTAAGCAAGAATCTTTTGTTGGCTTGGGTCAAAAATGTTGGTTAGTCGGTGACTCAGCGCTTCCAATCTGTGATTTGACTACATTATTAGAACAGAAACAAATAGCGTAGAAATATCATGTCGTTAACCGTTTCTCTGCTCGACAAATTGATAGATAGTGATCCTCTCACTCGAGATGAGAAAGACTTCCCTGCAAGCCAGCAACAGATGTTGAGCAGCTTACTTAGAGATCTAGAGTCGATGCTGAATAGTCGTATTGGATGGAAAAACATTCCTGATGATCTTCTAGAGGTTCGTTATTCAATATTGAATTATGGGCTGCCAGATTTTTCCTCAATGCCCTATAGCAGCCAAGAAGGGCAGAATCAGCTTTGCGACATCGTTCATGATGCAATTAAAGAGTTTGAGCCGAGGTTAAGGAACCCTCATGTCCAGATTTCGGACGAGAAAAACGCTATTGATAGGGTATTGAGGTTACAGATAAATGCCACTTGCTTAATTGATAACAGTATTCATGAAGTGCGATTCAATTCTGAAGTAGAGCCGGTAAATTTAGGTATGAAACTGAGTAGAGCAAAATGAGTGAAGAGTTTCTCAAGTACTATAATCGCGAGTTAGCTTATTTGCGTCATAAAGGGCAAGAGTTTGGGGAGCAGTATCCTAAGATTGCTGCGAGACTTCGTATTAGTGAGGAACAGGTTGACGATCCACACGTAGAAAGATTGTTAGAAGGCTGCGCATTTCTAACAGCAAGGATTAGACAAAGCTTAGACAATAGTTACCCTCAGTTTACAGAGTCTTTGATGGGACAGTTATATCCGGATTTTCACGCCCCAATCCCGTCAATGTCAGTCATTAAAATGAGCTGTTCTAACTCCACTTCCTCTTATTTTGATGTAGAAGAAGGCGAGCGAGTTGTTATCGGTGCTCCTGGATATCATGAGTGCGAGTTTAGAACTTGTTATCCGGTCAGAATGTATCCTGTTGATGTGACCTATGGCGTTTTTAAAAATGCGCCTTTCAAGCCAGTTGGCTCACGATGGGAAAGCAATGCTCATTCAGTTTTGAAAGTACAGCTCACGGCTCAAGATGAAGAGACTCCTCTTGGTGAAATGGGGGTAGAACGGCTGCGCTTCTATTTAAACGGTCAATCTCAATTGACTTTTAAGCTCTACCAAATGCTGTTTCAAAACCTAATTGGTTTATCTGTTGTTGTGGATGGCAAAGAAGTTCGTCCTTTAACCAAAAGACATCTTTCTGAAGTGGGATTTTCAGAAGATGAGAAAGTTGTGCCATACAGTAAAAGAAGCTTTTCAGGAGCAAGATTACTTGTTGAGTATTTGCACTTTCCTGAGAAGTTTATGTTCTTTGATATCACCGAACTTGGATTATCAGAGCTAGATCTTAGAGAGCAAGTCGAACTGTATTTTTACTTTGATACCAACGATGACTGGCTTCCAAAGCAAGTGGACGAAGAAAGCTTAATGGTAGGCTGTGTGCCTGTGATCAACTTATTTAAAAGTATTATGGAGCCTAAGCGTATTCTACCAACTGAATACGATTACCACTTGTCTCCGCAATACCAAGAAGCTGAAAGTAATGAGGTTGTCTCAATTTCTGACGTAACGTTGAGAAACTGGAACAAAACGTACCACAATTTGCCATGTTATCACGCTGGTGAGCACACGCATTATACGAACACTAGTGAGATTTATTGGTTGATGAGACGTGAGGATAAGAACTGGGCTGGTGGGTATGATGAGCCAGGTAGAGAAACTTACATTTCTTTTGTTGATAAAAAACATCAATTGTTCAGCCCGGATAGCCGGGAAAACTGGTTAATGTACGTGGAAGCTGAGTGCTGTAACCGCAACTTAGCGCAGAAACTTCCATTTGGAGGTGGGCTGCCGCAAGTATCTTTACCGGAGGTAAATGACAATTTCGAATCTGTTCGTTGTTTAGTTTCTTTATCAGAAACTATTCGGCCAGAAATGGATGAAAGCACACGATGGCAGTTAACTAAGCTTTTAACTTTAAACCATTTTACCGAGGAAGATGGTTTAGCAACTTTGAAGCAGACCCTTAATCTCTATGCATTTTCTGGGACAGCAGAAACGAAAGCGGTAATCGATGCTTTAACTAAGTTAGAGTTTGAGCCTACTACAGGAAGAATTAGTCAGAAAGGCAAAGTTGGATTTGCGCACGGTATAAAAATTATTTTGACGGTTTCTGATCAAATTTTACCTAAAGAGCAGATCTTTCTCTTAGGTAGTGTTTTATCTGTTTACTTCTCGCAATATGCTGAAATTAACATTTTTACGCAGTTAGAAATAAGAATTAAGTCCACGGGAAAGTCTTTCCACCTATGGCCCGCATTAACTGGCGATAAGGTGTTGCTATGAGCGCGGAACAATTTTATCGAGAATTAAAGCAACATCCATTGTTTGAAGCGATTCATCTTATTGAACACGAAGTTCTGCAAGCAGAGGCGCAAATAGGAACAGATGCGTTACCGAAGCATGAAAAGCTAAACTTAAAGGTTAATCCATCATTAGGTTTTGAAAATGCTCAGCTTTGTGAACTGAAAAATATAGATGACAGCAAGTTAGAGATTGAGACCAATTTAATAGGCCTAACGGGTGAGCAAGGTGTGCTTCCCCAGCACTATAGTGAATTAGCTTTACATCGCCAAAAAGAAGGCGATACGGCTATGGTGGACTTCTACGATATTTTCAATCATCGCTTATTATCTCTTTATTATCGATGTTGGCAACTGAGTCAGCTGACTGTTCAGTCTCGTGCGCATGCGCAGGGCGCGCGTTCGCCGTTAGAAAGCTGTAAATCGGCATTAACTGGGAAAGGGAGTTCACTGTCCCGGCACTATGGTGGTGTGTTTGCTTCACCAGTGAGAAGTAAAGGTGGACTGAAAAGTATTCTTGAATGTTTATCTGGATGCCAAGTAAAAGTTCATGAATTTCAAGGACAATGGTTACACCTTACGAAAGAAGAGCAAACACGCCTTGCATCCCGAACTATGCCTGAAGGGCAGTTTGCTCAACTTGGTGTAGGAGCTTCTTTGGGTTCGAAAGCATGGAATATCAACGCGGGGACAACAATAGAATTTCTGCCAAAAGATAAACAGCTAGTTAGTAAATTGCTTCCTAACCAACCCAATATAGCAATCATTAAGAACGCTGCTTATGAGTTGATTGGAAAACATAAACAACTGAAGTGGCAGCTCACCACCAAACATAGTTTGCTACCACAAGCTTGTTTATCGAAACAGCAGGGGCAGTTAGGTATTGGTTCTGTGCTTAAAAAACACGAACGTACAAAAGATCGAACTATAACAATTACTATTTAAAGGAAATGTAATGGCTTCACTCTCACTTTCAGCGTTGGTCGAAAGATTGTCTCCTCAGGCTAAGGAAACACTTGAACAGGCAGCTGCGATGGCAAGCTCCCGAACTCATCACAGTATTGAAATGTCTCACTGGTTAATGATGATTATCCGCCATCCTGACGATATTTACTCTGAAGTTTTTGACGAATTTGATGTCGATAAAATCAAGGTTGAAACCGATATTCAAAAGGCATTAGAAAAATACAAAACAGGATGCCAGTCGGTGCCTGGGCTATCAGCTCATACGGTGACTGTTATGCAAAATGCCTTGTTGTCTGCAACCATTGAATTCAATCAAGAACAGTTGGGGTGCATCCATCTTTTATTTGCCTACTTGTCTGATGATACGTTAGTCAACATGGCTGGTTCGATTAGTCCTGAACTAAACAAGATAGAACCATCTCGCTTATTGAACTTTAAAGAAAGTAATGCGCCTCAATCAAGATCGAATGACTTAGCGCAGTCAAACGCGAATTCCGCCTTGAATCAATTTACAACAGACCTTACTGAGCAAGCTAGGGAAGGTAAAATAGATCCGGTGATTGGTAGAGATAATGAAATTCGCCTAATGATCGATATTTTATTAAGACGCCGACAAAACAACCCGATTCTTACGGGAGAAGCTGGTGTTGGAAAAACAGCCGTTGTTGAAGGTTTGGCGCAAAAGATCATTGATGGCGATGTACCTCCCGCTCTGCAAAATGTGGCAATTAAGTCTCTGGATTTGGCGTTACTGCAAGCCGGCGCAGGCATGAAAGGTGAGTTTGAAAACAGGCTTAAGAACCTTGTGAAGGAAGTAAACGACGCTCCACAGCCTATTATATTGTTCATTGATGAAGCTCATGGCCTAATTGGCGGTGGTGGGCAAGCGGGCCAAGGTGATGCGGCGAATATTCTGAAGCCAGCATTAGCGAGAGGTGAACTCAGAACGATCGCAGCAACAACGTGGGCAGAGTATAAAAAGTATTTTGAAAAAGATGCAGCTTTAACTAGGCGTTTTCAAGTCGTAAAGGTTGATGAGCCTGCCCCTGAACTCGCGATCGAAATGTTACGAGGCTTACTTGATGTAATGGCACAACACCACGATGTTCATATCACTAACCAAGCTCTCAATGCAGCGGTCCAACTGTCAGCTCGATACATTAATGGTCGTCAACTGCCAGATAAAGCGGTTTCTGTTTTGGATACGGCCTGTTCTCGAGTTGCGTTAAGTCAGTCATCTACACCGGGAGGCCTAGATGCGAAAAGAAACAAACTTAAAGCAAAGCAAGCTGAGTATGAGCATCTTAGCCAAGAGAGTCGGCTAGGAGCATCTCTTGATGTGCAGCTGCAAGGTGTCCGAAAAGAGATTGATGCGCTATCTAATGACATTATTGAATTAGAAGTACTTTGGGAAAAAGAAAAAGAATGGGTAAATGAAGCTAAGTCACTTAGAACCCAAATAATCCAGGAGGGTTCTGAAACTGCTAGAGACAAGTTACAAGAGCTTGAAAATAACCTTTCCGCTAACTCACAGCCCTTAGTTTTTTCGCATGTAAATGAAGCGCTAATCGCAGAAGTTATTTCGGATTGGACCGGTATACCGCTAGGTAAACTTCAGGATGATGAAATCCAAGCAGTATTGGGTTTGAAAGAAAGTTTGTGTAAGCGAGTTGTCGGGCAGGATCACGCTTTAGAGCTCATGTCTGA
Organism: Vibrio sp. 2132-1; assembly: GCF_033344315.1. Taxonomy (NCBI): domain Bacteria; kingdom Pseudomonadati; phylum Pseudomonadota; class Gammaproteobacteria; order Vibrionales; family Vibrionaceae; genus Vibrio; species Vibrio sp. 2132-1. The sequence goes on from NZ_JAWPON010000010.1 coordinate 18,643, forward strand.
AGTGATAAAAACCGCGAGTGCGCAGCTCACGGATGAGACACGACCAAATGGTGTATTTCTCCTAACCGGACCAAGCGGAGTGGGTAAAACCGAATCGGCTTTGGCGATTGCAGAGAAAGTCTATGGTAGTGAAGAAAATGTCACGACTATCAATATGTCGGAATTTAAGGAAGAGCATAAAGTCTCATTGCTATTAGGTTCTCCTCCTGGTTATGTCGGTTATGGAGAAGGAGGTGTACTGACTGAAGCTGTTAGACGTAAACCTTATAGTGTAATTCTCCTCGATGAAATGGAAAAAGCGCACCCTGGTGTTCAAGATATTTTTTATCAGGTGTTTGATAAAGGCTCAATTAAAGACGGTGAAGGTCGAGATATAGACTTTAAAAACACTATTATTATTATGACCGCGAACACAGGGACCGAAACGACGATGTCTTTGTATTCTGATCCTGATTTATCTCCTGAGCCGTCAGCACTAAAAGATGCTTTACGCGATGATTTGTTGGTCGACTTTAAACCTGCATTTTTAGGGCGTGTGAACGTATTACCTTATTTTCCTCTATCAAGAAAATTATTGATAGAAATAACAAAATTAAAGTTGGATAAAATTACGACTCGTATTCGTAAGCACTATAACGCTGACCTGTTTTTTGATGAGGAACTAATTAATGATATTGTAGACAATAGCAATGAGTCTGGCAGTGGTGCGCGTGTGGTACAAACAACCATAGAAAATACATTGCTTCCGAAGATTTCTCATGAAATATTGCATGCAATTCTTAATGATAAGACGTTTGATGAAATTATTGTTAAAGGTACAACTAGTGGACTTGATGTCTCAATAGTTTAACATCCTTTACACTCTCAATAATAATTGGGAGTTGGTTCATATTAACTATTATTTTTTATAAAAAACGCTTAAATTAAATCTTATTTAAAGATATAACAGGGCGTATTTAAAATGAAGTTTTTGATACATTAATCACTAATTATCACCAAACGTCAGATAATTAAATTACTACGATATATGTCAATTAATAATGCTATAGGAGATTAGCATGCAGTCTAATACGTATCTTAAATACGCAGATATTAAGGGTGAGGCAACAGCCGAGCAATACAAAGATTTGATTACACTACTATCTGTAGATTGGAGTGTAGGTCGTGAGATCTCATCATACACTGGTACAGCGATGGACCGTGAAGCGAGCGCTACTCGTCTATATGATTTGACTATCACTAAACTTCAAGACCGTTCTTCTCCTGACTTATTTAAAGAAGCGACGATTGGTAAAGGTAAACCAGCGGTTTTCCATATTACTAAGCAGGGTGAGAAGGTTGAAGAGATCATGAAGATCGAACTGACTGATGCGATGATTTCTAACTACTCAGTTTCTATCCAAGACGATCGTCCAGTTGAAACTATCACAATTTCTTACACAGAAATGATGATGACAGTGACTCCTACTGACGATAAGAACAACACTTCTGCTCCATTGGTATACGGCTACAGCGGTGTTAAAGGTCAACAAATGTAATTTTCATGCGGGGGAGTATTCCTCCGCATTTTTTTGAAAGAAGTATTTAATGAAAAGAGCAACTCAAGATAACAATTTCATCCGAATTTCTTCCCCATTCGGTAAAGATGCCATCATACTAAACTCGTTTGAGTATAGAGAAGAGATCTCAGAACTTTTTTCATTGCGTGCTAAAGCTTACTTTAATGATCAACGAAGTGAGTTAAACGAAATTATTGGTAAGGAAGTTACCATTACCCTTGAAAATAATGAGGATGTTTCTTCAAATCCTCGTTATATGCATGGTTATGTTTCTGCTGCAAGATTAGAAGGGAAAAGGGTTTCTAATACACATAAAGGCGAAAATTATAAAAACATAGAATTATTAATAGAGCCTAAATTACGTTTCGCTGAATATCGAAAAAATTGCAGAATATTTCAGCATAAAGATATAAAGGAAATTATCTCTGAAGTACTATCGGAGCATAGTGTTGCCTTTAGTTTTGAGTTAACCAAGTCCTATCCTAAATACACATACAAAGTACAATATGAGGAATCAGATCTTGAATTTGTTCGACGTCTGTTATCGGAGGAGGGGCTATCATTTTGTTTTACACATACTAAGTCTGCCCATACGCTCAATATTTTTGATGACATCAGTTTTTATAAGCCGGGTACTGAGTTTTTAGTCGATTTTGATACAGGTACGGCGAAATCTAGCCACATTTCTTCTTGGCATGAAACGCAAATTCTGACTACTAAAGCGAGTCAAAAGTCAGGCTATAACATGCTCAAGCCTTCTTCGAATCCTAAAAATACTGCAAAGGGTGAAAGTGATTTTTTTACAGTACCTGGAAGCGAGTATTTTGAATACATGGGTGAAATGGAGAGCAATGATCAATACGCACTGAGAAACACGCATGCAATAGAAGCACTACAGCAAAATGCATATTTGTGTCGTGGCGAGGCTACGTGCAGAACATTCAGTGTGGGCAAGTGCTTCAAGTTTAAAAAGCATGAAGATAAATCTCGAGTCGGCAAAGAATATGTACTGTCTTCTGTTTTTTTGTCTGCTGCTGTTTATAACCAGACTGGTCAAGGTGGGACCGGTGCGCAAGGTGTCAAAGTCTCGTTTAGTTGTGTTGACTCAAAGACAATCCTGCGTCCTTCAGTTAACTACCCGAAACCTCAGATGAAAGGTTTGCAAACCGCAGTAGTTACGGGGAACAAAGATGGTGAAATTTACATAGACAAACATGGCCGTATCAAAGTTCAGTTTCACTGGGACCGTGTTGGTAAATACGATGTAAATAGTTCATGTTGGATTCGTGTTGCGCAAAATATTGCAGGTAACGGATGGGGGTCGGTGTTTCACCCTAGAGTCGGACAAGAGGTCATCGTCGAGTTTGTTAACGGAGACCCTGATCAACCAATCGTTACGGGGTCACTATATAACGGTAGTCAACTCCTTCCTTACGCTTTACCAGAGCAAAGTTCTCAGAGTGGTTATAAATCACGCTCTGTACAAAAAGGTACATCCAATTTTAATGAGTTGCGCTTCGATGATAAGCCTGGTGAAGAGCACATTTATCTTCATGCTGAAAAACTGTTCCAAATGCTAGTTGAAGACTGTGTTGATATCGCCGTTGAAAACAGTAAAACCGAAAAAGTGACCAATGATGTTAATCAAGAGGTTGGTCAGAACGCGAGCTTGAAAGTAGGTAAAAACTTTTCGAATGAAACGGGTGAAGTACTGTCTTTTAATGCAGGAAAGAGCGTCGAGATCAAAGTAGGTGGTGCTTCTATTCAGATGTCTAGCTCTGGAGAAATCAATATCAAAGGTAATAAAATATCCATCAACGGCTCAGCTATTGCTCTTAAAGCTGGGCAAATTTCATTGAACTAAGGTGATTTAAAGTGGGTAAACCAGCCGCAATTTTGGGCAGCTTTCATCTTTGCCCTAAAAAAACAGGAAAGATACCGCATGTCGGTGGTCCCGTCGTTGTTGGTTCACCAAACGTAACGATTGGCGGGATACCTGCGGCAAGACAAGGCGACAAGCTTATTTGTATCGGTCCTCCGGATAGTATCTCAGCAGGTTCTTCTAGCGTAACAATCAACGGTAAACCAGCCGCGAGAGTCGGCGATTCAACGTCTCATGGTGGCAAAATTCTATCTGGTATGCCTACGGTTTTAATCGGAGGCTAGATGCCACTCGCATTTCAAACGCATCTTCTATCCTTTAATGGCCGTTCACACACCGTTCGCGAGATAGCTGATGATTCTTTTAGATTGTCCGAGGAAATCCGACCCCCTGACTTTGCTCAATCAATAGATGAGCATATATTAAGCCTCGTGCGCTCTGAGCGCGAGAGTCTTGAGCAAGCTGATATCAAGGGGAATCTCTGTGTTCTTTTACCATCTTCGGTGGACAAAAGTTTGCTTAAAGCATTGATAAGCGAGCTTTCTATTTTCGTTGGCCAAACTGTCAATACTGAAATTTACTTTTATCCTTATGGCCAAGCTGCATTTTTGATGGCACTAAATCGGATAAATCGTGAAGTTAATGAAACGCAAGCGACTTGGATACTGGCTATAGAGGTTACGAGTGATGTAGAAGGGCATGTCAAACCTCAAAGCTCTATCATTTTAACCAAGTGTTTTTTTCGACATTCAGGTCTTGTGCCTGATGTTGTTCGAATTGATTTAGATGCCAAACAACAACGCATCGCCGTGGACAAGGTGTTTAAGCAATTAGGAGTAAGTTGTGAACATCCACTCAGTCAATTGTATTTATCCGTTAGTAAGGAAGAACCGCAATGGTTAAACTCAATGCAATTCTTGTCTCCGTGGGTGACCGATCAAACTCAGTATCAATTTGTTGATATCAAACTTGGCGGATTGGGTGCATGTGGCGGCGTTTTAAAAGCGTTAGTGATTGATGAGCTTCAAAGAAGCAGCCCCTGCCCAGACTTTCACGTGTTGCAAGCGGACATCGAGTCAGATGGCTATGCGGTAGGAGTAATATACAATTGGCGTAGTGAATAGGTCTGGCTATTGCTTTTCCTTCTAGTAGTAGCTGAGGTTTTAGTGATGCAAATGTTATGGGGGATTGACTCGAAACTGGCCCTTTAATGATGTTTGGACAATGACTAGGCGCAGCTTGCTTTTCAAAATAGCTTTGCTCACCGCGTTTTTACAGTGTTCTTCTCGCTTTCTGATTAAATAGCCAGCCATAGAACACAAACCACATGAAAAGCTGTTCGACTCAAGATATCCTTACCGAAATAAAATAACTTGAGTTTTGGCTTGTTCGAGATCCCACCCGTGACGCATTCCTTTTTATAAACGGTACATGGACTCTGACAGAAGCAAGCCTACTCATAGAATTGGCGGAAAGTGAATTCGAATGAAGTTTATCCACACCTCAGATTGGCATCTTGGTCGACAATTCCACAACGTATCACTACTCGAAGATCAACAAGCAGTACTCGAACAACTGATTAACTATATTGAACGCAACCCCGTCGATGCAGTTGTAGTGGCGGGAGATATCTATGACCGTTCGGTGCCACCAACGGTTGCAATAGAACTGTTAAATCGAGTCGTGAAACGCATTTGTACCGAGTTAGAAACACCAATGATATTGATATCTGGCAACCATGATGGTGCAGAAAGGTTAGGTTTCGGCTCAGAGCAAATGAAAAATGCAGGTCTCCATATTGTTAGCAACTTTGAAGAGATGCTCACTCCCATCATCATAAAAACGGACTCTGCGGACGAGGTCGCGTTTTATGGTATGCCTTATAACGACCCTGAACAGGTCAGGTTTGCCTACAAAGCCTCGGTATCCACTCATGATGAGGCTCATCAATTGCTTGTTGAGCAAATTAAAGAGCGCTTTATCTCTAAGCAAAAGCGCGTGCTCGTGAGTCACTGTTTTGTTGATGGGGCTATCGAGTCAGACTCTGAACGACCATTATCTATTGGTGGTTCTGATCGCGTGAGTCATGAACACTTCTTAGATTTTGACTACGTCGCACTTGGTCATTTGCATCAGCCTCAAAAGAAAGGCGCAGAGCATATCCGTTACTCTGGCTCTCTCATGAAGTATAGCTTTGGTGAACAGAACCAGAGAAAAGGTTTCACGTTAGTTGAACTGGACAAGAAAGGATTCGTTTCTGCAAAGCATATTGATCTTACGGCTCCTCATGAAATGCGTATTGTAGAGGGCGAGCTGGATAAAGTTATTGAGCAAGGGAAAACAGACCCCAAGAATGAAGATTATTTGTTAGTTCGTTTGATGGATAAACATGCGATTTTAAACCCAATGGAAAAACTTCGTTCAGTGTATCCAAACGTTTTACACCTTGAGAAACCTGGCATGTTAATTGGGGTAGAGCAGGAAATGGCGCAAGCAAAGTTGGCGCGAAGCGAAATTGATATGTTCCGAGATTTTTTTATTGAGGCGCAAGATAGCCAGTTGTCTAAAGAGCAAGAGCAAGCTGTTACTGACATTATTAAGCAATTATCACAGCAATAGGGACCAAAGATGAAACCAATTAAACTAACCATGCAAGCCTTTGGTCCGTTTGCAAAAACTGAAATCATTCATTTTGAGAAGCTTGGCAGTAACCCTCTATTTTTGATTAATGGTCCTACAGGTTCCGGTAAAACGTCGATCTTAGATGCCATTTGCTTCGCCCTTTATGGTGAAACCACAGGTAATGAGCGACAAGGTATTCAGATGCGGTGTGACTTATCCGCGCAAGACTTACCAACCGAAGTAGTTCTCGAATTTTCGTTACACGGCAAACAATACCGAGTTGTTCGATCCCCTGAGCAGGAAGCGCCCAAGGCCCGTGGTGAAGGGATGACGATTAAAAAGCACACTGCGGCTCTTTATGAACTCGGTGAGACTGAAACGCTTATCACCAGCAAGACGACTCAGGTTAAAACTGAAGTTAGCAATATTATTGGCTTGAATGAAACTCAATTTCGTCAAGTTATGGTGTTGCCTCAAGGAAAATTCCGAGAACTGTTGCTTGCTAGCTCTAAAGAGCGTGAAGAAATTTTTGGCCAGCTCTTTCAAACTGACATATATAAAAAAATTGAGTACGCGCTCAAAGATAAAGCGAGTGCAATTAGTAAAGCGAAAGGCGAATTTGATAATCAAATTCGAGGTGCTTTACAAGTTGCAGAAGCGAGTTCTGAACAAGAACTATTACAACAACTGGAACAAGTAACTAAGCAATTAGAGTCTGATAAAAAGAATGAGCAAGCAGCGTTAGATAAGCTCAATACTGCTAAATCTGAATTGCAAAAAGCGGAAACCTTGAATGGAGAGTTTTCGAAACGAGAGCAAGCAGAAAGCGCACTCAAGCTGCATCTAGAACACGCAGATTCGATAAAAGCTCGTCAACAGCAATTAGAAAACGCTAAAAATGCCAATAAGATAGAGTTGCCCTACATCTCATTACAAAATGCAAAAGCTCAAACGCAAGAGCTTAGGCAAAAAATCGTAGCTTTGGAAGAGAGTCTCGAAAAAGCTAATGTCGTTGCGAGAGAACAAGAAAACTTGCAGCAAAGTGCAAAAGAGGCAGCGGCAAAGGTCCCGCAGTTAACGCAACTGCAGTATCAGCTTGAAAGTATGAAAAACAAGTTGGTCGAGAAAGACAATTTGGAAAGTAAAATAACGGCGGGTTATCAACAAAAACAACAATTTGAAGCAACGTTAAAACAGTACATAGAACTAAAAGATAAGTTAACGTTACAGGCCCAGCAGGGACAGAAGGAGCTAGAGAAAGCACGAGTTGATGTTGCGCTTATTGGCAGCATCGATGCGGAAATAAAACAAAAACAACGGCTGTTACAGGATCTACAAAAGCTGCATGATCTTACTTTAGAGCTCTCTAAACTCAATGCGCTAACTGTAGGCAAGCAGCAGTCACTACACGAAGCCAGTCAGCGCTATATGCAGTGTCAACAAGACGCTGATACGATAGAGCTTAAGTGGCACAACGCTCAAGCGGCAGTATTAGCGCAGCGACTAAAAGCAGGTGAAGCATGCCCGGTGTGTGGTAGCGAAACGCATCCTAACCCCGCAACGTTTGTTGAAGAAGCCGTTACAAAAGAGCAAGTTCAGGCGGCTAGAGCTAAAGAGCGAGAAGCTCAAACCTTGTTGAACCAACTAAGCAATCAGCTAGAACAACATAACGTTGTCATTAGTCAGTATCAGAATCAGTGTAACCAGTTGAAAGAGGAGTTGGGTGAGTATGCTACATCTGAGATCTCGACGGTTCAAAATGATTTGCAAGCGCTTAATGCTCAACTCCTACGTCTACAAGCTATTGATATTGAAAAGCTAGAAAAGAACGTTGAACAGCTTAATCAACGCTGCGTCGTGGGTGAAAATAAAATTCATGAGCTGCAGAATAAAATGGCGGCAAATGAATCAACCGTTAAAGCGAACCAAGAACAATTGGCTCAATTACAAGCTTCTATTGACCCAAAATACAGTTCCGCTGACTTGCTTGAACGTGAAATTTTGCTGACAAAAGAGCAAATTCTGAGTTTGAACACAGGCTTAGAAAAGGCGCAAACCGCTTTGCAGCAAGCGATATTGGAGAAATCAAATGCGGAAAGTCACTTAGCGACGAACAAGCAGTGGTTATCTGAGTCAGAGCAAAAACTTAGCCAAGCAGAATTAGCGTGGAATGAGGCACTACAGGCGAGTAAATTTGAGGATGAAAGCCATTATCTAAGTAGTCGAGTGGGAGATGATGAACTTCAAGCCTGGCAGCAAGAAATAGACAGCTTCAAACAGGCACAAACCAAGCTTGAGCAAACACTACATGATTTAAATCATGCATTGAAAGATCTTGAAAGGCCTAATTTAGAGTCGTTTAACGACAGGTTAACCACTCTGCAGGCGCAATATATTGAAGTAAGGAATCAACTTGATACCACACGCTCAATATTTGAACGTCTTGAAAAGGTTCGTAAAGATATTGCCGTGTTGCATGAGAAAAATAGTAAGTTAGAAGAAGAATACAAAGTCTTTGGTACGTTGTACGACGTTGCTAGTGGTAAAACAGGCAGCAGGGTTAGCCTACATCGCTTTGTTCTTGGTGTACTGTTGGATGATGTGCTGATTCAGGCCTCTCAACGTTTAAGCCTTATGAGTAAAGGGCGCTATATTCTTGCTCGAAAAACAGAGGGCTTCAAAGGTGCTGCGGGTCGCGGCTTAGATTTAATGGTTGAAGATGGCTACACAGGAAAAACGCGTGATGTTGCGACACTTTCCGGCGGTGAATCATTTATGGCAGCGCTTGCTCTGGCACTTGGTTTGTCGGATGTTGTGCAATCCTATAGTGGCGGTATTCGTTTAGACACTTTATTTATCGATGAGGGCTTCGGTAGTTTAGACCCAGAGTCTTTAGATCTTGCTATTCAAACGCTAGTGGACCTGCAACAGACTGGGCGCATGATCGGTGTTATTTCTCACGTTTCTGAGTTGAAAGAACAAATGGCGCAGAGGATTGATGTAGAACCATCAAGACTTGGTTCAACGGTGTCGATTAAATCTCAATGTCGCTTCGCTGTCTAATTCAGTGACTACTGTTAGATCAAAAAGCCCCTAATGTTGGGGCTTTCTGACTAAGTCGCTACTGTTCGCAAAAGTGGCCTTCTTTTGGCGATTGGGTAATCGCATATTCGCCATCGAGGTTGCGATAAACAATCGTGTTCCAAACAGAGCCATCATCCAATTCAAACTCAATAGCATAGTTGACGCCACTAACGATTTGCGCGTGAACATTCAGTATTTGTTTAAACGACGCTATTGTGTCCATTTTCTTTAAAACAAAGGCCATTGCCTTTTGTGCATCAGGGGTCGCGTTAAACTCATTCCACCCACCTGGCATGTTTCCTTGTGCATTACATACATCTGCCGAGGTCGTTAATTGTGTCGTTTCGCTCGGCTTTTCCTGCTGACAACCTGCAAGTAACACCAAAAGTGCACAAACTGACACTGTTTTTAATTTCATAACAATAACCTCTGTCTATAACGCAACGTATTATAGGAGGGTGATATGCCTACGAATGTCTATGTTGTGCAAAGTTTCTATATGCATAGGGTTAAATGCTGACAAAATATACAAGCATGGTCAGCTTGTAAGTCAAAAATAGAGCAATCTTGTTAACGATTTGCTGAGATGACGAGGTTTCGGTGTTCAGCGCGCTATTGATGATGAAGAATTGTGATGTGTCCCTATTAGGGCTATGGTGCGGCTTAGTGATCGATTTGTTATCTTCTAGAGTAAAATCAATCACTAATTAAAATTTAGGTGTTGTATGAAATCGATAAAAATATTTTTACTTTTGTCACTTGCAACTTTATTTGGTTGTACCTCGAAGCCGGATGGGGTGGAACCCGTGAATAATTTCGATTTAGAGCCATATCTAGGTAAGTGGTACGAAATTGCACGCCTAGACCATTCATTTGAGCGAGGCTTATCCAACGTTACCGCTGAGTATCAGGTTCGCGAGGATGGTGGGGTTAAGGTGATAAACCGTGGATATTCCGAAGAAGAGCGACAGTGGTCAGAAGCTGAAGGCAAAGCTTATTTTGTTGAAGATAAAACGGTTGGACACTTAAAGGTTTCCTTTTTTGGGCCAATATACTCTTCTTACATTGTTTTTGAGCTAGGTGAAAACTATGACTATGCGTTTGTTTCCGGTTACAACCACGACTATTTGTGGCTACTGTCTAGAACGCCTAACGTTGATGAGAAAGTAGTGGAGCGCTTTAAGTACGTAGCTAAAGAGAAAGGTTTCGCTATAGACGAGCTCATTTTTGTTGAACAAGAGAAACAAAGACAGCTTTAAGTTCATCAGCGTGGCTGAAAAAGCGGACAGAGGGGAAGCTTCCTAATTAAGAGCTCAGTTTGTCATTTCGCTTAACAGTAATTTGTTACCGCGTAACTTAATGTGGTCAAAATGGATATAGCCCCATCATTTGTGATTACTCGTGATGGGGCTTATATAAATTTGAGTGAGCGTCGAAAGGTTGATCTATCAACAAACGGTTATGGTTTACTTAATCAAACGAACGATCAGGGAACCTGGTGCTCGAATAGATTCAACATTGTGGCTCAGTACTGTGCCGCTTGTTGGGGCGGTGTAGCGTTTAATCTCAGCGCCAAAGCTGTCGTATTGAATCGCAAGAAGTTGACCTTGCTCGACAAAATCCATCAAACTAACATGAGGCAGTACAAAGCCGCCGTGTGTCGCTTTCACACTGATGATTTCGTTTCCTTCCAAGCATGACGTAATAGTGTCCACATCACCTTCAACAATGTTATGCTCTTTCAGCACATTAAAAATGCCTGTTACAGTTCGACTGATAAGTTCTTGCTCGGTATATCGCCCCATACCTACTTCAACAGTAATACTTGGGACACCATGGTTATTCCAGACCGTTTCAAGGACGCCAGCATCTCCAGGATCATTTAAAATCGCATCAGGATTAATGAGGCGAGCCATTTCTAATGATTGCTCGATTCGGAAATCTGCAAACACGTAAAGTGGATAGGCCGCACCACTGGTTTGAGTGTGAAGGTCAATGGCTAAATCAGCATTTGGCTTGAGCAAATCATTCCACAATGCATATAAGTAACGTTGGGCCTCATTGCCGTTTTGGTCACCAGGAAAAAAGCGGTTTAAGTTTGCAGGAGACGCATCAGGGTCTGCGGAATAGAAATCGCGGCTGTGGTTTAGCATACCTGGCATGTTAATGGTTGGAACAATAGTGACAGTACCAGCGACTTCAGTGCCGATGAGCTCTCGAGCAGTTTTCTGCGCTGCTAACACACCATTGTACTCATCACCATGAACCCCTGCGGTAATCATGATCTTCTTGCCAGGTTTTTCACCTTTGAACACTAGCACAGGTAGGTGTTGCCACTGAGAGAGAGCATTCGTTGCGATGCGAAACCAAAACTTATGCTCGCCCGAATTTAGGTCTGCTACATTGAGAGATTGAATCACTTGATGACCCTGAATCACGTCATCGAGAAATTGTGTTGCCATTAAAGTTACCACTCCAAAACCATAAGCTAATCTAAAACCTTAGCGTCGTCATACCATGAATGTTAATAAGGCGAGAACATGTCTCGCCTTAATTACCAATTGGTTTCGTTTTACGCAAAACCCATAATATGAGCTGCGATAACGACGATACTTGATAGGGTAAAGAGTAATAGAATAAATCGCCAGCAGAATTTTGCCCAGTCACCCCAGTCGATACGGCAGACACCAAGCGTTGCCATGAGAGATGCCGAAGTAGGGACGATAACGTTAGTAAAGCCATCGCCAAGTTGGAATGATAAAACTGCCACTTGGCGTGTAACGCCTGCAATGTCTGCCAGAGGGGCCAGTAGAGGCATCGTTAGTGCCGCTTGTCCAGAGCCCGAAGTGACGAAGAAGTTGAAGATAGATTGGAATACATACATTAACCATGCCGCAGCCACGTCAGGAAGCCCGCTAATCACGCCGCCAGCACTGTTTAGAATTGAGTTCAGTACACTCGCTTCATCAGTTGTACCACCACCAAGGATCAACAATACACCTTTTGCACAACCCACTAATAGGGCAGGTGCAAGCATAATAGCTGCACCTTCTTTAAATGCATCAGCTGCGCAGTTCAGCGTCATACCGTTCAGGCGGAAAATCGTACCGATGATCGCGACAACAAAGCCCATAGTGAAAAATTGAGAAGCGATTTCTGGGATGTACCATGCGTTAGCGACCACGCCCCAAACGACCCACACCGTGGTCGCAATAACCGTAAGGATAACGAGTGTGTCACCTAGGTTCCAACGAGAATCTTGATTGCCAAGCTCTTGCTGACGGAAATACTGGTCTGTGCGATGGCTGTAAGAAAGTGTAGGATTTGACTTCACACGAGCGGCGTAGATCATTGTGAAAGCGATACCGATTAACGTAAAGCCAGCCCATAACCCCATGCGCGCTGTCATGCCGGATAAAACAGGTACACCCGCAATGCCTTGCGCAATAGCGACGGAAAAAGGGTTCATCCAAGAAGTAGCGAAGCCAATTTGAGTCGCAACATAGGTAACCATCACCGTAGTGATACCATCATAACCAAGGCGAACCATAAGCGGCGCGATAATAATCGCAAATGCTACGGCTTCTTCACCCATACCAAATACCGCACCGCCTAGCGAGAACAGCAAAAATAGCACTGGAATGAATAGTGCTTCGTTACCTTTGGTCTTATCGATAAGGCGCAGGATACCGTTATCGATTGTGCCTGTGCGCATTACAACGCCGAAAGCACCGCCTATAACCAACATGAACATAATCACGCCGATTGCGCTGCCCCATTTAGAGCCAGAAACTAGCCCTTCGAAAGGGAAGTTCATCAAACCAATGCCACCACCAGAAGCAAACAGGCCAACCTTGTTGTAAACCAATTCACCGTTTTCGTCGGTTGCATAAGAGAAAGAAGAAGGATCGATAACTGTGCGAGTTTTTTCTGCACCGTCGACCATGTAGGTCACCTGTTGGCTATCAAAATGACCAGCAGGAATTAAGTAGGTAAGAATCGCAGCAAGAATACCAACAATGAAGATCAAAATGAGGGTATCTGGCATCTGCCACGACTTAGGGGTAGCAACCGAGTCTGCTGGTTGCGCATGTGTGTGAGACATAACTTACTTCACGTCAAATTCAATAAAGCATGAAATATCGATAAAATAGAATAAAAAGTCAATATTAATGCTTATGTTGAACTATAAATTCATCAAATATTTGAAGTGAAGTTAATTTGATTGTTTTGTGGCCAAATGTTGGGTTAATGTTTCAATATGCGTTGAGTTTGGATGATTCACGAGCTTTCATAGTGCATCTACAAGTGATCTAATCACTTGATTTCCTTCTGTTCTGCATAAAAAGCAGCGACATCACGAAGGTCTTCATCATTTAACATTTTTAACTGTGCTGCCATCATTTCTGCAAGTGGCCCTTTACGCTCACCGGCTTGGTAAGATTTCATGGCATTGTAAAGGTACTGAGTATTTTGACCAGCAAGGCTTGGATAGGTGTTGTTCGTTGCGATGCCTGTAACACCGTGACAATAGACACAGCTAGGTGATTTGATTTTACCTTTATCAGCATCACCAAACGGCTCGGCATGGATAGCGGAAGAGAAAATAAAAGAGATTAGAAGTACAAATCTGAGCATGGAGGTTATCTATTCGCTAAAAATCATGCCGATACAATAAAGCTTCCCCTTAGGGGAAGCTCAATGATCAAAATCAAATTAAAGTAGAGATTTTATACTTGATAAGAAAGTGTCGATGTCTTTCGCTGAAATATCTTTATGAGTTACAAAACGAATTGGATTTCCAGGGGTTATCGTGATGTTTTGTTCCTTTAGTTTCGCTGCGATACTTACTATGTCCACTTGAGGATCAAGCTTCGCGAACACGATGTTCGTTTGAACAAATTCAGGGTTGACTGAAAAACCAGGCAGTTCTGCTAAACCTTCCGCTAAGGTTTTTGCGTTGATGTGATCTTGTTTTAGCTGTTCCACTTGTTCGGTAAGGGCAAGTTTGCCTGCTGCGGCAAGAATACCCGATTGACGCATACCACCGCCGACCATCTTTCTTAAGCGACGTGCTTTTGCGATGTAGTCTTTGCTACCAAGCAGTAGCGAGCCAACAGGGGCAGCCAGACCTTTCGACAGACAGATCGTCATTGAATCAAAGTACTGACCGATCTCTTTTACCGGAACATCAAGTGCAACGGCTGCGTTAAAAACGCGAGCGCCATCTAGATGCATCTGCAAGTTATGTTTATTCACGAAGTCACGTGCTTCTGCTAAGTAAGACAGAGGTAGTACTTTACCATTAATTGTGTTTTCTAAGCTGAGAAGCTTAGTGCGAGCAAAGTGACAATCATCTGGTTTAATCGCAGCAGCCAGTTTATCAAATGGTAGCGTGCCATCTGGGTTATTTTCGACTGGTTGAGGTTGAATTGATCCCAAAACCGCCGCGCCACCAGCTTCGTATTTGTAGTTATGTGCTTGTTGCCCACATAGATATTCATCTCCCCGCTCGCAATGCGCCATTAAACCGAGCAGATTGGCTTGAGTGCCTGAAGTGGTAAACAAAGCTGCTTCGAAACCAGCAAGCTGCGCAGCAAATTTTTCAAGCTCATTGACCGTAGGGTCATCACCATAAACATCATCCCCAACGGGGGCCTTAAACATGGCTTCTCGCATGGCTTGGGTGGGCTGTGTAACGGTATCTGATCGAAAATCCATGAATGTCTCCTTGGTCAAAGTCCTAAATATATCCGCAAAGGCGCGCTTTGCTTAAGCAAGCGATCGTTTTGGCATCGGTGATCGTGCCATCGACAATCTTTTCTTCGAGTTGCTTGATTGACAAGGTGACGACCTCAATCACTTCGTCTTCATCGCACTCGTAACGGTTTGTTTTGTTGAGCTTTTCGGCAACAAATAGATACTGTATCTCATCACAAAATCCGGCAAGAGGGGTGACTTGGCCGAGAGACGTGAATTTCTCTGCACTAAACCCAGTTTCTTCCTCTAACTCTCTTTTGGCGCAGCAGAGTGGCTCTTCGTTGCCTTCCCTGGTACCAGCAGGAAGTTCCAATAGCCATTTATTAAGTGAAGGCCGAAATTGGTGGACAAGGACAATCTCACCCTCCGCTGTAATAGGGAGAATCACTGCAGCGCCCGGATGATGGATTGTGGTGTGCGTAATTGCCTGTCCTGTAGGAAGCATAACGTCTTCTTCAATCAGAGAAATTTGCTTCCATTTATGAATTATCTTGCTCATGCAGTTATGAACCCTAGCTGTTACCGCATTTTTGACGTTTTTCGACATTAACCACAAATGGTGGGAAACAAAAGCAAAAGATACTGCAACACGACGAAAGCGTTTGCACTTTAAGTGAGCAATGTCTCATAAATGGAAACTTTGATTGCTTCGTCAAGAAGGGGGAAAGCATCTGCTATAAGGGGAATTCGACAAAATACATTTGTAACAAAGTTATAACAAGTGTATAAAAATGTTAACGCAATACCACTTCAGCAGCCGGAGAACGTATGACACAAACCTTATTTACCTCAAATGCCGAAAAAGCGCTTCTCTCAGAACGCATCAATAAATTGGCGAAAGCGTTAACGGATGGCGTTTATGAGCGTGAACATACGATCAAGCTCTGCCTTCTTGCTGCACTTGCTGGTGAAAGTGTTTTTCTTTTAGGTCCCCCTGGTATTGCAAAAAGCTTAATTGCCAAACGACTCATCCAAGCGTTCGATAACAGCAGTTACTTCGAATACCTGATGACGCGCTTCTCAACCCCTGAAGAGGTGTTTGGGCCACTGAGTATCCAAGAGCTAAAAGACAACGGCCGTTATGTTCGCTTAACTAAAGGGTATTTGCCAACTGCACAAGTCGTATTTTTGGATGAAATCTGGAAGGCGGGCCCTGCAATTCTTAATACATTGCTGACAGTGGTTAATGAGAAAACATTCAAAAATGGCAGCGATATCGAGCGTGTGCCAATGCGCTTGTTGGTATCGGCTTCCAATGAATTACCCGATGAAGATAGTGGATTGGATGCGCTCTACGACCGCATGTTGGTGCGTGTGTTTGTGAATCGAATTCAGAATAAACAAAACTTTAAGTCGATGTTGACTGTGGGCACATCGCAAGAGGCACAAGTACCAGAAGGCCTAGCGATAACTGATGAAGAATATCATCAATGGCAACAACAGCTCGACAAATTGACGTTAACCGACAATGCATTCGAAAAGCTTTTCCAGCTTAAAACGATGTTAGAAAGCAAAGTTGAAGCTCAGTTTGGTGATGTGGCCAATACCGATATGTATGTCTCTGACCGCCGCTGGAAGAAAGCCGTGAAGTTGTTAAAAGCGAGCGCGTTTTTTAATGGTCGCGATGAAATCAATCCTCTTGACCTTCTACTGTTGCAAGATTGTTTATGGAACAGTCCTGAATCGCGAGATGTGGTACGTGAAGTGGTTCAAGAGTTCGCCTTAAAACATGCATTTGATCAACAAGACGCGGAGCAGGAAATTGAGTACTGCCGTGAGTCTTTGGTTGATGTTCAACATGAACTAGAAGATGCCTACCGCATGACGTTAACGTCTGAAGCGGCAACGGGTATTTTGCGTAAAGAAACCATGCGCTTTGATACCTCTAAAGCCAAGATGTACAAAGTTGGCGCAGCCGTTAACTTAGTTAAATTGGTTGTCTTGCAAAGTAACATGTCGGTTTCAGAATCAGAAAAAGGTGATAGCCGCTGGGTTTATGTACCCAAAGATGAGTTAGATCGAGTCATTAAAGAGGGAAGCGGTGATGTGTATGGTTACGTCAATCAAAACACCAACATGTGCCGTTTACGATTTGACGTTGACGCGGCGAATAACCTAGCTATCCGTGATATCGCGAATCGAGGCATTTTGGTTAGCCTAGTGACTCAAGAGGGCTTGGATGTAGAGCTCTACCAAAAGTGGTTAACGCAGAGCGAAAAAGCCGTAAATCAGCTTAGTGAGGCAGAACACCATATGCGCAAGGTGAAAGCGAACTTTCATGATGCGCTTCCGCATAGCTTTGTTGATCCTGAATTACCCCGCCTAATGGAGTCGAGTCTGCAACAGGTTAGTCAGAGACTTGAATCAATCCAAGCAGAAAGTGAAAAAGTTATCCAACGCTTTAAAAACTTAAATCAGTTTTTCTCATAAGGAGACGACATGCTAGGTGCAGACGGACTTAACCTCGCGCTGATGGTGGCCGACTCTGGCATCATCGATAGCGCAGTTAATGATTTGATGGCGCGTTCACAAGTCATGATGATGGCAGAAAACCGAGGTGTTAAATCTTCGGTCAAAGGTCACTTGTTAAAGTGGCGAGGCAGCGTCAAAAAACGGATCACCAAGGTATGTGAGACAGAGCGTTTCCAACAAGAGCTGTCTTTATATCAAGAGGTCATTCACTGGGATGAGGAGGCGTTTTTTGAAAACATCGAAGATGTGATTAAAAAGCTGGAATGGCACTCTGCGTTTTACATGCAAGCTCGCCGAATGATGGAAAAGAACAAAGGGATGAATAACCCTATGTTCCCTCATTACTTTTGTGATCAATGGTACCAAAGCCTCACCGATGCAATAAAACAAGCGCAAGTAAGCGAGCTTGAAGCCAATAAAGAAAAGGTGCTGAATGACCTGTATCAACGTATGGAAACCATGCGTAATATGGATAAAGTCACGGAGTCGGGTGACGCTGAAAGTGTAGGGCGCCTGTGGGATATGGCATCTGCCAAGTTGAGTAAAACAGACTTAACGGTGATGAAACGCCATGCTGAGTTTCTGGAGAAGCACCAAGGCTTGCAAGAAATTGCGGAGCAACTCGGTCGTATGGCGGGGCAAGTAAATGATCCTGAACTAAATCGTGCGCCCACTGAAGAACTTCAATTGGTCGAAGAGAAAAGTGATGAGGCGACGGATGATATTGTCGGTATTCACGAAAGCGATGATCTAAATAAGCTACTTCCCAACGAAACGATGTTTTTGGCGTATCCTGAACTTGAAGTTGTGTTCTATAAACACTTAGTTGATAAACGGCTCATGAACTATCGTACACAAGGCAAATCGCGCACGTTGCGTAAAGTTAAAGCTCACCGACCTGACCATAAAGCGGTAGATATCGAAAAAGGCCCCTTCATTGTTTGTGTGGACGCGTCCGGTTCCATGAGTGGCTTTCCTGAGCAATGCGCCAAAGCCATGGCTTATGCTCTGATGCAAATCGCACTAGCGGAGCAACGTGATTGCTATGTCATTATTTTTTCTACGGAACACATTACCTACGAACTAACCAAACAAGATGGTCTGCGCGAGGCGGCGGACTTTCTAACTTATAGCTTCCATGGTGGTACAGACTTAGAGCCAACTTTGATTAAATCTATCGACTTGATGAGCGGTGATAAATATAAAAACGCAGACATGGTAGTCATTTCCGACTTTATCGCGCCAAAACAACAAGACGAGTTACTGGCCAAAGTGGATGCGCTCAAAGCGAAGAAAAACCGTTTTCACGCGATTAGCTTATCGAAATACGGAAATCCTGCATTAATGTCGATGTTTGATCACACTTGGTCTTATCACCCTAATGTTGTGGGAAGATTGCTAAAAAGGGTCAGCAACTATTAAACGCCTTAATGTTTCATGGGACAAAACGAACTGAAAGCTAGATTTATATTGCTTCGTTTTAAGCCAATAAGATCGAACTTTGGTCGAATTGACTTAAAAGAAATCAAACGAACAGAAAATGAAATATTTTTGTTTGACTATCTTCTCTCAATCCGTAAAGTAGCCACCAACGCAACGGGGTAGAGCCCTGAAGCGTAATAAAAGGCGCCTTGGCAGAGTGGCTATGCAGCGGATTGCAAATCCGTGGACCTCGGTTCGACTCCGGGAGGCGCCTCCATTATTCTTTTGAGAGCGAATGGCTTTCGAGAATAAATGCGACACTAGCTCAGTTGGTAGAGCGCAACCTTGCCAAGGTTGAGGTCACGAGTTCGAACCTCGTGTGTCGCTCCAAATTATTCAGATATGGCCATGGCGGTATCTCGATGCCAAGTGCATCAACTTAAAACCAGCGACAGCTGGTTTTTTTGTATCTGAAGACTGATAAATTCACACCATCTCTTTTTCATTACCTGTGAGCTTAGCAACCCCACCTCTGTCACGAGTTTCTGATATTAAGTGTGACCCGATGTTTCACACCTCAGCCAATTTCAGTTTACAATACGGGCTTCCAAAGGATTTGACGAAGACGCATGAGAAATACCGACGATTACATCATTTTTTATCACTTGATCGAGCAAGGTTCATTCAGTGCTGCCGCGAGACATATGTCACTGACTAAATCGGTCGTCAGTAAACGCATTGCCAAGCTTGAACAAGAGCTTGGTGTACAGCTTCTCTACCGAACAACGCGAACGCTAACGTTGACTGAAGCAGGACGAGCGTTTTTTACTCATGCAAAAGCGGTTTATCAAGCGGTGGCAACGGCGGAAGAATCCATTGTGGGTTTAGGTAAAAACTTATCTGGAAACATTAAAATTTCGGTGCCTACTATCTCTGGTGAATTAATTCTTCCTCAAGTGATTAATGAATTTAATCAGAAATACCCAGACATCAATATCGATATGGATCTAGATAATCGTTTCGTCGATATCGTGAATGAACGTTTTGATTTGGCAATTAGAACGGGTGTGTTGCCAGATTCTAGTCTGATTGCAAGAAAGCTGGTGGATGCGAATTGGATCATTTGCGCGTCACCCCAATACCTAGCTAAACATGGCATACCTAAACAACCTCAAGCCTTGGCTAAACACAATTGTTTAGTCTATTCCTACCAAGAAACCGGAGCGCATGAGTGGGCGTTTAAAGATGGAGACGAAGTATATCAAATCACCGTCGACGGTAACCTCTGTACCAACAATTCTTCTGTATTGAGAAATGTGGCGCTGTTAGGGCAGGGAATCATCTATGTACCGCGTGTATTGGTTTATGAAGACTTAAAGCAAGGCAGTCTGATTCAGTTATTTAAAGACGAAACCGCCAAATGTTTGGGTATTTATGCGGTGTATCCCTACACTCGTCAGCAACCAGAAAAAATTAAGATCTTTATCGATCATTTATACACAAGCTTTCAAAGTCAAAACCATCGATTTTAAGCCAATAACTCAACACCGATCGTTATATTGGTGTTGAGCTTATGTTTCCATCTTCATTTCTAAGAATCCTCTTAAATTTAGGGGCTTACGCTTCTCCTCGTTTTCTTCACTAATATTGATAACAAGATACCTCGCACAACTGTTAACAAATGGTTTTGCTATTGTTTCTTTTAAGAAACGGTCTGTTTCTTACGTTAAATTTCTCAAATGTGAAAGATAAGTAACAGAAAAATAAAGAATTATTTTGTTTGTTGTTTATTGATTACGTATTGTTCGTCCGCCTGACATAGACGCAGAGAAATGGACTGCTTATAGTGGCTCAAACGCCATGCCTGCCGCTAAGCGGTGTTGTGAGCGAAGTACAATAACTAGAGATACGGATATGAAACAAAAGCAGCTGATTGAAGAATTTAAAACCATCGTGAGGGAAGAAAATGTTCTAACCGACGAGGTTAAAACGAAATATTACCGCTCGGGGTTTCGTTCGGGTAGTGGTAATGCGCTTGCTATCGTGTTTCCTAACACTCTTCTAGAACAATGGAAGATTATTAAACAGTGTGTTGAAGCAAACTGCATCATTATCATGCAGGCGGCTAAAACAGGTTTAACAGAGGGCTCAGCTCCGAGTGGTAATGATTATGATCGCGATGTGGTTGTGATCAATATTACCAAAATCAAGAAGATTCACTTATTAGATGGTGGTAAGCAGGCGGTTTGCTTGCCTGGTGCGAGCTTACACTCTTTGGAGAAAGAGTTGAAGGCAGTGAACCGAGCACCGCATTCTATCATCGGCTCTTCATCGCTAGGTGCCACTGTGGTCGGTGGTATCGCCAATAACTCAGGCGGTGCGCTAGTTAAGCGTGGTCCTGCTTATACGGAACTGGCGCTCTACGCGCAGGTCGATAAGCAAGGCCAGTTACATTTGGTGAACCACCTTGGTATTGAAGGGTTAGGTGAAACGCCAGAAGAAATTCTAACAAACTTGCAAGAAGGGAACTTTGACCCAGCGAAGATCATTCATGATGAGCGAATGGCATCAGACAAAGAATACGATGAACGTGTTCGAGACGTGACTTCTGACATTCCTTCTCGCTTTAATGCCGATGAACGCCGATTATTTGAAGCCAGTGGCTGCGCTGGTAAGTTGGGGGTTTTTGCCGTTCGGGTTGACAGCTACCCAGTACCCGAAAAAGAGCAGGTTTTTTACCTTGGCACCAATGACCCTGCGAAACTAACGAAGTTGCGAAAAGACTTCTTATCTACGTTTGATAACTTGCCTGAGATGGGAGAATACTTGCATCGAGATATCTTCAACATGGCAGAGAAGTACGGCAAGGATGTGTTCTTATCCATCGACTTGTTAGGCACAGATAAGCTGCCAAAAATGTTCGCACTTAAAGCTAAGGTAGAAAACTTCTTAGAGCGCATCCCGTTTGTCAGTAAATATCTGCCAGACACCATTTTGTACTACGCGAGCAAGTTGTTCCCACAACATTTACCAGAGCGAATGCTGGATTTCCGTGACAAGTATGAGCATCACCTGGTATTGAAAATGAGTGATG
The DNA here is from genome assembly GCF_033344315.1 of Vibrio sp. 2132-1. Classification (NCBI taxonomy): domain Bacteria; kingdom Pseudomonadati; phylum Pseudomonadota; class Gammaproteobacteria; order Vibrionales; family Vibrionaceae; genus Vibrio; species Vibrio sp. 2132-1. The sequence continues at coordinate 40,538 of NZ_JAWPON010000010.1, forward strand.
GTGGTATTGCTGAAGCACAAAAATACCTCAAAGAAGTTTGGGCTGTTGAAGACGACTGTGATTTCTTCGAGTGTACGCCGGAAGAAGGTAAAAAAGCTTATTTACATCGCTTTGCAGCCGCTGGTGCAGCAATTCGGTACGAGACGATTCATCGAAAAGACGTAGAAGACATCGTTGCACTTGATATCGCATTGCGACGCAATGATGAAGAGTGGCTAGAAACTTTGCCTGAAGAGGTGAGTAAGAACCTTGTTCAAGCGCTCTATTATGGTCACTTTATGTGTTACGTCTTCCATCAAGATTACATTTTCAAAAAAGGGACTGACACGAAGTTGATGAAAAAGCTGATGCTAGAGCACCTCAATAGCCGTGGTGCCAAATACCCAGCAGAACATAATGTGGGTCACTTGTATGAAGCCGAAAACTCGTTGCAGAAGTTTTACCACGAATTAGACCCAACCAATACCTTTAACCCTGGTATTGGTAAAATGGACAAATATAAGCGCAATTGTAACTGCTGTGCGTAATGTGCTGTCTCACTATGATTAATAATCGTTGTTCATCGTTCAAATGATGAGCATAAGATAAGCCCTGATGACACTTGTGACATCAGGGCTTTGTGTTTTGGGTCTTTTATTGATGACTGGTATCGGCGTTGAAACAGCGACTAAAGAGCACGTACCGCGGCGGCGGCGATGATGCCTGCTGCAATTGCTGGTAGAGGCTTTTTCACGATGAACATGACAACAGCAGTAGAAAACAGTGCTGCTCTAGCACCATTATCACCCTCTACTGCTAGCGGAGCTAAAAGGGCAACCAGTACGGAGCCTGACATCGCAGTAATGAAACGTTGAACCCGTTCGCTAATTGGAATGAATGACATAACATACACTCCGCCCCAGCGGGTTATGAGCGTGACTAACGCCATAGCGATGATGATAAGCAGTGTGCCACCTATGGTTGTTTCGATGTTCATGCTTTCTTCTCCTTCCAACAAGCACCCAATACTCCGCCAGTAATGGCGCCAACCACTACGTGGCTATTCTCTGGCAAATACCAATACGCCAACATAGAAGAGGCTGCTGCTATGGCCCAAATCGCAAAGATTCTTAAGTCTTTCGGCCCGGCCACCACCATAGACAGCAGGAAGCATCCCATAACCATATCGAGCCCGAGGCCCACCGGATCTTTGATTGCGCTACCAAAATAAATGCCGATCCAGGTGCCCACAATCCAAAAAGACCACATCGCTAAGCCGCCACCAACAAGCAAGCCAAAGCCTGGTTCTTTTCTACCAAATGCATTGAGTGCCATTGCCCAGTTGGCGTCTGATGCAACCAGCATTACACCGTAACGTTTTGTTGGTGGGAGTTGTCGTAACCATGGATAAAGTGTGGCTCCCATCAAGAGGTGACGAGCATTAATAGCAAATACAGTAATAAGAACTGGAATGAGAGGAACTTCTGCTCCCCACATTTCTAACGTGGCAAATTGTGAAGCACCGGCGAAGACCAGTGTGCTCATCAACATAGTGGGAAATACATCTAGTCCAGTCTGTACGGCAGCAACACCGAAAGCGAGGCCAAATATGACCACGAACATAGAGAGAGGTAAAAGTTGGGTGAAGCCGTTCCAGACGTCAAGCCGATTAAATTCGTGCAACTCAGTGGAGGAGCGTTGAAGATGTTGAGTATTTTCTGTCATAGAGATACCTAGCTAGCAGGCAAAGGGGCAGTGCCATACGAGTGTGTTTGTTATTCTTTTGTAAACTTCATGTTTAACATCAATTAGAGGGGCTTTCAAACACTAAGTGCTATATAAAAATGAGCCATCCAAGCGGCTTTAAGAAACAGAGTGTAGAGAGTCGCACTTGGTAGTGCTAAAGAAGAGTAAAACAACAGAAATAGTAAGCTCTGTTTAATTGATAGAATCACGAGCTAGTACAAATTAGTAGATAAGAAAGAAAGCGAGCACCAGGCTCGCTTTTTCGCTCTGTTACGAATAACTTAGTAGGTTTATTTTACGTAGACACGAGGGTTCGCGCTTCCCCAAACCGTATATAGTTCAGGGAAGATGACTTCTGCGTGTTTTTCCATCTCAGCAGCTGAAATCGTTTTGCCTTGTTGGGAGCCAAACAAAACAACTTCAGAACCAGGCTCAACATCTTTGATACCTGTAACATCTACCATTGTGGTGTTCATTGAAGCAACGCCCGCAACTTTTGCACGTTGGCCATTGATCAGAACTTCTGCTGTATTCCCCATTTTTCGTGGATAGCCATCAGAGTAACCAACAGGAATGTTCGCCATTAAGCTTTCTTTGCTTGTTGTGTAGCTGCTGTCGTAACCGACTGTGCTATTTTTTGGCAGGTGGTGAACGGATGCCACGCGTGTTTTGAAAGACACGATAGAAGGGTACTCAGGGTTAGTTGGTAAGTCTCCGTATAAAACGCCACCAGGACGAACCATATCAAGCTGGGCCTCAGGAACATTAAGCGCGGTGTAAGAGTTTGCTACGTGCAGTAAAATGTTGTCGCGTTTTAGATTCGCTTCTTTAATCAGCCATGCAGAACTGTCTTTGAATGAAGCTAACTTTTGGCGCACGTCGTCTGCATTGTAGTTAGGGAAATGAGTCATGATACCAACAATATTAACGCCAGCTTGTTGAGCGATTTCTAGCGCTTCTTTCTTGCCCGCTTCTGTCGTCATATCAACACCATTACGTCCCATACCACCGTCGTTCAGAGCAAGGTGAGCTTTGATTTCTTTACCAGCTTTCTCGGCTAGTTTAGACAGTGCTTTAGCTTGCTCTGCTGTGCCTATCAACTCTTCGACATTTAGGTCGATTGCGGCTTCAATCTCGCCAATATCCGCTGAGCGTACACGCATAAGTTGGCCTTTAAAGCCACTGTCGCGAACAGTTTGTGCTTCGGCGTTACTTGCAACGGCAACGCAAGGAATTTGTTGTTCGATAATAGTCGGCATCAGGCCTGCGATACCATTGCCGTATGCGTCGGCTTTCATCACGGCGCAGATTTTCGTTTTGCCATCCATGTGCGATTTAAACTGCTCAATATTATCGCGGAACTGACCTAAGTTTATTTCTAGCCAAGCGTTAGCACCTTGAACTTGCTCTGCTTTTGCTGCTGTATTGCTAATTTGAAGAGGAGCAGCAGTAGCTTGCATTACAGGAGCCGCGATTGCAGCAGCGATAGTCAGTGATAGTAAGGTTTTATTTAAGCGCATAAAGTCTCCGTACGCGTTTTTTGTATTGGTTATGTTATTGAGTACTTGGGGAAAGTACCTGACGAAGTAAAACGCTCCAAGTGGTGCTTTGGAGCGTTTATGAAGATAGTGATTTAATATATACCTAAATATACCTCAGTGATGACATTCAATTTAAGCAAATCGGGATTGATTTGATATCTACTAAGGTACCCACTGAGTTTAACTCAGTTTAAAGCGGCTCATTACATCTTTAAGAGAAATGGATAGCTGGCTTAGTTCGCGGCACGCCTGTGCGGTTTGCTCCGAGCCTTGCGAGACCTCTTGAGATGCCAAATGTATGTTTTCAATGCTGCGGTTAAGCTCTTCCGCAACAGAGTCTTGCTGGTTACAAGCCGTGGCGATTTGGGCACCCATGTCTGAGATGTCCGAAATCGAATGCTCAATGTCGCTCATCAGCTGTTTTGATTGAATGCCTTGTTCTGCACATTCTGAGATGCTGGTTCTAGAAAGTTCAGTAGCTGATTTTGCGTCTTTTGCAAGTGATTGTAGCTGCTCAATGATCGAAGTGATTTCACTCGTTGAATCTTGCGTACGGCCGGCAAGAGTTCGAACTTCGTCTGCAACGACGGCAAAGCCACGACCAGACTCACCAGCACGCGCCGCTTCAATGGCTGCATTAAGTGCAAGTAGGTTGGTTTGATCGGCGATGTCGCGGATAACATCCACGATCACGTTAATTTTATTCGATTGCTGTTCAAGCTCTGCTACGGTATCGCCTGCAGCGCCAATTACGTTTGAAACTTCTTGAATCGCGTCAACCATACCTTGGGTTTCACGAACACCGTGTTGTGTGCGGCGGTTTGCTTCGTTAGCTTGGTTCGCTGAGTCTTCAGTGTTACGAGCAACATCGGCTACGGCCGCTTTCATTTCTGTCATTGCTGTTGCGATGTGCGTAATTTGCAGCTGTTGATCTTTCATACCAGACGCAGAAATATCGGAGATTTGGTTCATCTCTTCGACAGCGCTGCTTAACTGAGTAACTGCAGCAATCACATTATCGATAACTTGGCGTAAGTCGTCTTGCATCTTAGTGGTCGCGTCTGCCAGTTCACCAAGCTCGTCATTGCCGATTGCTTTACGGTCAATGTCACTTGATAGATCACCTGTCGCGATGGCATTTGCTTGCTCAACAACAAGTTTAAGTGGGCCACAAATTAGGCGAGTCAGCACGTATGTCATGCCTACCATGATCAGTAGAATAATCACGTTACTTGCAATTGAAGAATTACTCAATCCATTTACAGAGGACAGGATATGAGTTTTGTTGCTATCCATAGCTTCTTTAAGGAGACGGATTAGTTCGCCTAACTCTGAGTCAACCGCTTCGAAAGCAGACAAAGAGTTCGCCAAAATAGGGTGGGCCTTGCTTTTGTCGTTAGCTAGCATCGCTTCATTGTACTGGTCCATAGTAACCAAGTACTTTTTCCACTGACGCATAAGACGCTGGTAAGTTTGCTGCTCTTCGCCAGGCCAGATAGTTTCACCGTAAGCGTTGAGCTCTCTAGTGATCTTTTCGCGTTCTCTAATATTGTTAGAAATTTTAGTTTTGACTTGGTCTGCGTCTTCATAAGTGTACGCAGCAAATTGAGCTCGGCGCCAGCGAGACAAATGATCTCGAATCGAATCGACCCTTTCCATTGCAGGAAGCGTATCGTCGGTATAGTTTAAAAGCTCAGATTTGATGCTTTTGAGCTCTGTAGATAAAAATACGCCAAATGCAATGTTGACGATGGCAATGAGTAAAAACGATAGCGATATCTTTTTCGCTATAGAAAGATTCTTGATAGACATTAGTGATATACCTTGTTTTTCTTATGTTGTGTCGCCAAAGTAAACCACATCCTTATATGTGATATATGTCCATTAAATTACTGCAACTCGTGTAACGTACCATTATTTATTGATATTTTCGATAATGAATTGAGCTTTGTTTGAAAATAAAAAAAGTCAATGATTTTATAAAGGTACGACCACATTCGATATAAAGTTATCGGTAACAAAATATGATGTTCTGTACGCAGTCGTGCCAAGAGTAGGGAATCAAATTGTTACAGATGTTACAACGATGAAAAGATCAGCGTTCATAACGTGATAGTCGCGTGTTTACCTCGAAGCAGTTACGGACACTAGTATGCGTATGACTTCATAGCTAATGAAAGGGAACGGGTGCTTATTGGTCTAATTGAATGCCAAATATACTAGACAGATCGCTTTTTAAGCACTTAAATCAAAAAGATAAAATTTATTGTTGACCAGATAAATTAATCCGTTAAAGTACGGCTCGTTCTCACGGCAAAGGCCGCTGAGACAGATGGTGTCTAACCCATCGCATGATTGCGTTGCCCTGGTGGTGGAATTGGTAGACACAAGGGATTTAAAATCCCTCGGCGTTCGCGCTGTGCCGGTTCAAGTCCGGCCCGGGGCACCATCAAAATCTTTGGTGACAGAGATACAAAATCAGAAAGGCGCCTTGGCAGAGTGGCTATGCAGCGGATTGCAAATCCGTGGACCTCGGTTCGACTCCGGGAGGCGCCTCCACTATTTCGAAAGCCAGTCTTAAATGACTGGCTTTTTTCGTTTTTAGTCCACCTTTTCGTAACCCTTCGCGCTTTCCTAAAGTCTCCCATGTTTTGATCACCATTCAATATTTTTAACGCGCTAATCATTGATTTTATAAATGTTAGACAACTCAATAATTGTATAGTGTGATTGGTGATAGTTTCTCTTCGATTGTAATCCGAACTTTTTGTATTACAGGCAGCAACCTAGCTAGCGTCATAGTTAGTATCGCTTGGTGCGTATATGCAGAAAGGAGGATTCTAGTCCTTAACGTGAGAGAAAAATAATGAAAACATTCAACCTTAAACCTACACTTTTACCCTTAACTTTGCTGCTCAGTTCGCCTGTAATGGCGGCACAAAATGGCACCATGATGCAGTATTTCCATTGGTATGTGCCAAATGACGGTGCGCTCTGGACACAAGTTGAAAACAACGCTTCGGCACTATCTGGCAACGGCTTTACTGCGTTATGGTTACCGCCCGCCTATAAAGGTGCTGGTGGTAGCAACGACGTCGGTTATGGCGTTTATGATATGTATGATTTGGGAGAGTTTGATCAAAAAGGTTCGGTGCGCACCAAGTATGGCACCAAAGATCAGTACCTAAGCGCCATCAATACTGCCCATAAAAACAATATCCAGATTTATGGCGATGTGGTGTTCAACCATCGCGGTGGTGCGGATGGAAAGTCTTGGGTTGATACCAAGCGAGTCGATTGGAACAACCGAAATATTGAACTTGGTGGTAAATGGATTGAAGCGTGGGTAGAGTTTGATTTCCCTGGGCGCAACGACAAGTACTCAAACTTTCATTGGACGTGGTACCACTTTGATGGCGTGGACTGGGACGATGCTGGCGAAGAAAAAGCTATCTTCAAATTCAAAGGTGAGGGTAAGGCATGGGATTGGGAAGTGAGCTCGGAAAAAGGCAACTACGATTACCTTATGTACGCTGATCTAGACATGGATCACCCTGAAGTTAAGAAAGAACTTAAAGACTGGGGTGAGTGGTATATCAACATGACTGGTGTTGATGGGTTTAGAATGGACGCGGTGAAGCACATCAAATATCAATACCTGCAAGAATGGATTGATCACCTACGTTGGAAAACAGGGAAAGAACTATTCACGGTCGGAGAGTACTGGAACTACGATGTGAATCAGCTGCATAACTTTATCACCAAAACCTCTGGCAGCATGTCTTTGTTTGATGCACCGTTACATATGAACTTTTATAATGCGTCTAAATCGGGTGGTAGCTACGATATGCGTCAAATCATGGATGGTACGCTGATGAAGGACAATTCAGTCAAAGCGGTAACCTTAGTAGAAAACCATGACACTCAACCTTTGCAGGCTTTGGAGTCGACGGTTGATTGGTGGTTTAAGCCGCTCGCTTACGCGTTTATCTTATTGCGTGAAGAAGGCTATCCATCCGTGTTTTATGCAGATTACTACGGCGCGCAGTACAGTGATAAAGGGCATGACATCAATATGGTCAAAGTGCCTTACATTGAAGAGCTAGTAACACTGCGTAAAGATTATGCGTATGGCAAACAACATTCTTATCTCGACCACTGGGACGTAATTGGTTGGACTCGAGAAGGTGATGCAAAGCATCCACATTCAATGGCCGTGATCATGAGCGATGGACCTGGCGGCTCGAAGTGGATGTATACGGGTAAACCAAGTGCTCGCTACGTAGACAAGTTGGGTATCCGAACTGAAGAAGTTTGGACTGATGCGAATGGTTGGGCTGAGTTCCCAGTAAACGGCGGATCTGTCTCGGTTTGGGTTGGCGTTGAATAATCCATTCCTGTGATTTTGATACAGAGTAGGCAATTCTTGATAAATCTTTTCAATGAATCAATGTGTTATTTGATATTCATTCAACAAATGAGTAACTTATATTTGAGCATAATCTAGAGGAAGATAAAGAATGGAATCTATTGCTGATGTATTGGTTGTGGCTATTGTGTTCGGTGCCATATTTGGGGGCGGGATAATAAAGTTAATCTTGAACCATCGTAAAGAAGTAAGAGCGTTGGAGATATCTGAACGTAATACGATGAGCCGAGAAGAACAAGATAACCTTAACAAGCAAATTGGTGACTTGAAGCGACGTGTTGAAGTGTTAGAGCGAATTGTCACAGATAACAAATATCAACTTGAAAAAGAAATTGCCTCTCTGTAGATCACCACTTAATCGTAAAGCCGGCGAAGTCCGGCTTTTTCGTGTCTGTACGTCATACCTTTCGGATGTTTAACTCAGCGTTCATCAAAAAAGTCTTTGTCGCGAATGTATTTACTCATAAAGTGATAAGAGAACGGTCGCATTAGCCAACTAAATAAGGAGCGCCCAAGCCGTATGAGCGTTGGGGTGTTCTCGTATATTCTCCCGTTATATAACCATAGCATTTTGCCTACATGCCAATACAAAAAAGGTACGGGCGGCATAAAGGTCACGATGTCGATGTCGCAACAAATCCTGTATGTTTTGTGCCCCAAACGGTAGCGTTTCTTAAACGTCCAATCCCCGACAGCGGGCTGTCCGAAAGTGACCACGCGTTTAATGCTTTTGGGGTATTTTTTCTCAATATAGTCAGCAAAAACACTGCCAATCGCGCCACCTGAAGAGTGGCCAGTAATAGTGATTCTTTTTCCCCTGAGAATAAGTGGTACAACGATACCTTCGAGGCGTTCGATCACGGTCAACCCTAACCGATCTTCATTCCGGCTCGGTAAACTTTCTTGGAACAACAGATGATAGAAACCCGCGTGAATGCGATAGTTTAGTCCCAACCTTCGACAGCTTCTCGTCCACATCGCGAAGTTCAACAACCAATCACTGATACTGTGTGAGCCTTTAATCACTACGACCACTTCACTCTGTTTTTTACTCCAGAGCACGCGAATCATAATCTTACCGTGTTCATTTCTAATGACTCGTTGCCCATTAGGATCGAACCCGTATTGAGTTTGCCTGAAGACGCGAGGGTAGGCGAGATTACAAAGCACCGCATAGCGCTCGTATTGGTATCGTTTTAATGGTTTCACGTTAACTTTCTTAGTGGAGCCTAACGGTTGACTGTAATTAATGAATATTAAAAATACGTGAACCTTGATTTAGGGTCGGTAGAGATTCTGTGTATTGGTATCGCGAATGAAAGACTCAAACTGGCTTAAATGCGTCAAGATGGTTTGGCGAGAGAGTTCATGATGTTCGCTAAGTACGTTAATTAGCTTTTTCAAAGCCTTACGATCTTGTTTATTGAGATTTGCTGTCTCTTTGAGTTGTGCGAAAAATTCAATTTGACTTGAAGTGTCGTTAAAGTCACCGAGCTTGTCTTGCAATAGTTTTAGTTGTTTCACGTTGTTTTTGTGCTGTTGGGAAGGATAGAGCGTGGAAAATCCTTCTAACAAATAACGCAGCGCTTTGCACTTTATCCGCATCGAATGAATCACACTGTCGCGACTTTTGTCCGAGATCTTGCGTCGTGCTTTATCAACTTTTTTAAATTGATCGGAGATTTTTTGGCTTGCGAAGAGTAACGCAGGTACGTTGCTATCCACTCGTTCGTGTTGCGTACTTCGCAGCAGACTATTCCTGACCAAAGTGCAGTGCGTTGTGTATTCTTCTGTAGCTAGCCAACGCGTAACTTTTGCCTGTTCGTAAGCACGTTCGGCTTCGATAAAGCCAAAAAGCTGCTCAAGAGACGATTTGTGGTTTGGGAGCATTTCAATGTATTGGTTTTTGCCCAAGATAAATACGTCCAAATCACGCAGCTTATTTGTTTTCTTCATCATTATTTTTAAATGAGGTTTCAAAATACGCTGCTCAAAAGGAGGGATCAGTTCGCGAAGTAGTAAGCATAGTGAGCGTATGCGCCTTAGTGTGACGCGATACTGGTGTGTATATTCAGGGTCCAAGTCATGGACGATCCCCTGTTCCAGAGAGCGAGCATAATCAAATTCAGTAAGTAAGAAGTGGGACACTACGAAGTCGAGTTCGGAATCAGTATGTAGCGGTAATTGAAATGATGACTTTCGAAACATGATGAGCGCTTATTTGTCCCCTGCAGTACGAGTTAAGTTTATACCCATACTGCCAATTTGTGCGACTTGTCGATTCCTCATTGACATGAAGTGATGAAGCAAAGTAAACGAGAGCAAAACATGCTGATGTTCTTGTGAGCAAAATGATCGCCCTTTGTTCGTTTGAGTTGGCTTTTTAACCATTTGAATAAAAGAGACTAATTTTTTGTTGACCAGATAAATTAATCCGTTAAAGTACGCCTCGTTCTCACGGCAAAGGCCGCAGAGACAGATGGTGTCTAACCCATCGCATGATTGCGTTGCCCTGGTGGTGGAATTGGTAGACACAAGGGATTTAAAATCCCTCGGCGTTCGCGCTGTGCCGGTTCAAGTCCGGCCCGGGGCACCATCAAAATCTTTGGTGACAGAGATACAAAATCAGAAAGGCGCCTTGGCAGAGTGGCTATGCAGCGGATTGCAAATCCGTGGACCTCGGTTCGACTCCGGGAGGCGCCTCCATTCTTTTACTTGTCCATGAGTTCCGATAGTAACCTGTAGGATCTCAACTTCTCAGATTGTTCAAACACCATCGTGTTTACCATAATTTCATCTGCCCCAGTGCGTTCCAAAAGTTTCTCAATTTTCTGTCTTACATATGTTTGATCACCATGGATAGATTCACGTAATTGAGTTTCAACGTGAAGCTTTTCCTGTGTTGACCATAGTGGTGCCATACTTTTCACTGGTGCGCGAAGTTTTTCGCGATTGCCGCGAATCATTTTTAAGAATTTTTGCTTCTCTGTTGTCGCGAGAAAATCTGCATGTGACTGAGTATCCGCTACGATAACGTTGGCACAAATCATCACATAGGGTTGAGCTAAATGCTCGGATGGGACAAACTCATCTCGATAAAAGTTTAGAGCACGAGACATTGCATCTGGAGCAAAGTGTGCAGCAAATGCGAAAGGTAAGCCTCTCTTAGCTGCTAAACGTGCGCTGTATGTACTCGACCCCAGAAGCCAAATCGGCAGAGATGTGTTGTTACCTGGATAAGCCGCGACTGGTTGATTTCGAGATACGGGACCAAGAAAGAAATTAAGTTCCTCCAACAGCTCTTCAAAGTCAGGATCCATATGCTCTGGTTCCCGCCTTAATGCATGCATTGTTTGGTAGTCGGTGCCTGGTGCGCGTCCTAATCCGAGGTCAATACGACCAGGGTATAATGCCTCTAACGTTCCGAATTGCTCTGCAATAACTAGTGGTGCATGGTTAGGTAACATGATTCCACCTGATCCTAAACGGATCGAGTTCGTGTGCGCTCCAATATGACTGAGTAATACACTGGTTGCGGCACTGGCGATGTCGGGCATGTTATGGTGTTCAGCCATCCAAAACCGATGATAGCCCCAGGACTCGATTGATTGAGCTAATTCAACGGAGCGTTCGAACGTTTCGGTGAAGTTTGTTCCGTCGGACACGGGTGCCAAATCCAGAACAGATAAACGAGGAAAAGACATAGGATAGTTATAGCCTGTTAATGAATCTTAACTATCATATGGTGGTGAAAGTTGACGTTTAAAAGGGGAGGATTAACCATTCACAATGGATTATTTTTCTTCAATGCCTGGAGAGCGTTTAGCTTACGAGTTTAGCTTTTGCTATGTGATAAAAGCGGTTTTATTACTGTAAGTGGCCACAGTGGTCGATGTCGTTGAATATTCGCATGTAGAACGTTTCCACAGCTACTTTAGATTAAAACATAGGCCTCTTTAACAGCGAACTGCTGTTGTCGACAATAGTGAACGAGCTAGCTTTAGAACGTTTTGACTGATACATAGACTTGTCTGCCGCTGTTAATAATTCATGTACATTCGACCCATGCTCAGGATAGAGTGCAATACCAATGCTAGCTCCGACGCATAACTCTTTACCTTTAAAATGAATTACTTTTTCTATTTCTTGGATATAGCGTAGTGCACATGCAGACAGAGACGTACCTGTTGTGTGTGAACGATGAATAATAATAAATTCATCTCCACCAAAGCGGCCTACCATGTCTGATTCGTCGATAATACTTGATAATCTACTAGCTACAGATTTTAACACTGCATCACCTGCCTCATGGCCATGGCTATCGTTAATATCCTTAAATAAATTTAAATCTATAAAAAACAAACTAAAACTATTCTCACTGCCTCTGAAATTACGCGTAAGCTGGATCAAATGTTTTTCTATTGCTCGACGATTGTAGATATTAGTTAAGGAGTCGTGCTCAGACAAAAATACCAAACTTTCTTTTTGACGATTTAGAACTGAAGTTTGATTCTCTACTTCTTCTTTAAGTTTTGATTTTGATATTGTTGTGTGGTTTAACAATGCCGCCATTTTATTGAAGTAACAAGACAGATTTTCAAATTCCGTGAATTGATTTTCTGAAGGGATTTTATAGTCAAAATTTGACCTGCTTAATTGTTTTATTCCATTTATAAACCTTTGAAAGCTTCTCTTGAACTTTATTTTTATATAAAAGCATAATAGCATAACAACCAGAGAGATAAAAATAATACCTGCTTGAGTGTAATAATTTAAATTTTGTAGTTTTGTAGACTTATTATTAAGTATTTTTTTATAAATATATATTATTTCATTATTCATATCCTGGGATACAATGTTTATTCTGGATTGTATGACAGGATTTGATTTATTATAATTTACGACTGAATCATAATGGCGATCTTTGTCTAGTAAATGATTATTTTCGTATTGAACTAAAAAATACAGTTCGAGATTCATTTTTTTTAGGTCTTTAGTAAGGTATAAAACATCTTCATTTTGAGATAATAATTCGTTTAATTTGTTATGAGAAATCATGAATTGTGTGAAATTGTTTTTTCCCCTATTTTGAGTGTAAGCCCAAAGATAACTACTTAATGACTCTAATGATATTTGTATGTCCATTATTTGGTTTAATTGTTTCTTGGCTTTATAATCTTCTATTTTTATGAAGCTTATGTATACTATAACGCTGATACATAGTATTACGCTTAGACTGAATAGTGATGCTAAATAGTAGTTTAACGAACGATGCATTTTAATCTAGACCATCAAAATATGAATTGATATAGTTTTCTTTAAATATTTTTCTGTAATTTGGAATCTGTCCTTCTACATAGTTTTGTTTTAATGCCCAATTAGCTTCTGATTGTAATGTAAATAATAAAGAATTCGTTAAATTTAATCGAAAGTTATAATCATCCCAACTCCAAGATATTTCTTCAACTGTTATGTTAAGTTTTTGTGATAGTATTTTCATTGTTAAATGAGGGTTTTTATCCATCCAGTTAATTGAGTGATGAAGTGACTTTATTATTTTCATTACTTCTTGATCTGATTTTTCAATGTGTATTTCTTTTGATACAAGCAAAAAGTAAAGTTTATACACGCCAATAATTCCTATGTTCTTTACTTCTTCATTTATTCTATTCTTGGCCATAAATCCGTATGGCTCCCAAGTAGATATTGCATCGACGTTTCCTTGCATTAAATGATTTATAATAACCTGCGTTGTTGATGATATTTTTTCTACTTTTTCTAAATCAATGTCATTTACCTGTAGCAACAAGTCTAAGTAATATTCGCTAGCGCTCTTTTTTATTACACCAACCTTTTTTCCTGGTAATTTATCTATACTTTCTATGCCAGACCGCTTTTTAGTTAGCAGCTTAATATCATTCGTAGAAGATGCAAAAGAAGTGATTAATGCTAAATCTTTGTATTCAAAGCTTTTAAACATCAGTACGCTTTCAGAAAAAGTGGCGTAATTAACATGGTTTTCTAGAAGTAGGTTTGAACATTCGACCCCTCCAAAGCACATGATAAGTTCGACGTTTAAATCGTTTTCTTCAAACGCACCTATGTGCTCTGCAATGATAAAAGGGGCTGACAGAGGCGTCTTAGATATACCGATTGTTGTAGGTTTGTGGATAGCATTTGATACCGTTGTTAATTTTAAATAAGCAACTACTAATACAGAAAGAACTAAAATTATGATAACTGTAGAAATCTGTTTTGTATCCATCAAAAACAACTCCCTTCATAATAGTAGTAATTAATCTATCAGTTAAATGAGTGTAGTTGCTTATTGGGTTGATGCTAGGAGAGGAGGGGATTTATTTGTATCGTGCCAAATTTATGAGTACCTAGGGGTAATTTCGGTAACTGGCTTAGATATAAAGAATTTATCTTGAGTTAGTTCAAGTTGTAGCAAATGACTGATTTCATAACATGATGATTTATGGAGAGATATCAACTTTTTAAGTTGAAAAATTGTACTCCATTTTTGCCATTTTTCTTTATCTCATACATTGCGTGATCGGCTTTTTGATACACTTCATTAAACGGTTGCTTTCCTTTGTTAAAGAGACAAACACCGATACTCATTCCTATCGTTACTTTATGTAAGTCTTGATTTATCGCTGGAATGATTGAATCTAAAAGTTGATTGCAAAGTTGGGATATTTCCTCTCGACTTGAATGCCAGTTTAAGATAACAAATTCATCGCCTCCTATGCGTCCAACTTGAGACTTGCTTGACGCAAGCTCTGTTAAGCTATTGGCGATATTGATGAGGAGGGTGTCGCCAGTATGATGGCCTAGCTGGTCGTTAACTGCTTTAAAATTATCTATATCAACAAACACTAAAGCAGACTGCTGAGACGGTTCGGTTTGAGGTTGATGATTAAAGTTTTCCTCAATTGCTTTTCTATTTAACAATCCAGTCAATGGATCACTCGAAGCCAACTTGGCCAGTTGCTGCTCATAACGCTTTTCTTTTGTAATATCGATATGAGTACCCATCATCCGTAGTGGTTCGCCATCAGAACCATACTCGACGATGCGCCCTCGATCGTAGACCCAGCTATCACTGCCGTCTTTATGAATCATGCGATGCACTACCTCATAAAGGTCGGTCTTGCCTGCTAGGTGATCTTCAAATGCACCCACCGCAAGATCGTAATCTTCAGGGTGGAGATTGTTTTTCCACGTTTCAACCGTCGCGGTTAACTCATGGGGCTGATAACCTAGCATTTTGCCCCACTGCATATTGAATATCGTCAAAGTACCTGAAGGAATATGCTGCTCCCACAAACACAGTCCATTACTGTCGAGTGCAGCATTCAACTTTTCTTGTAGTCGCGCATTCTTCCGCTTCAGCTCTTCATTTTCTTTTTCTAAGCAGGCAATTCGAGTTAGATATTCTTCCATTTTGCGCATAATTTACGTCGTTTTCGGAGCGACAATATACGAAAAATACTTTGCAATTTCTATGGTTGAGCTTGGAGATATAAGTATTGAATATGCGGTAAATAATAAAGAATCGGTGATGTTACTTAAGAGCTGCAAAGTAAATGCTTGGAAAACAAAGAAGGAAATAGGGGGTAAGCGAGGGGCTCTCCTGGTGCAAAGTCTTAAATGGAGGCCTTTGCACCGGGACTACTGAGGGTTAGCGGTTTAGTGCACCACAACGCTCAGGCTGGTAGGTGATATCGACAATTTCAATTGTCTTCACTTGATTATTTGGCATTGGCCATTCAAGTTTTTGACCAACAGACAAACCGATCAGTGCGCTGCCTACGGGCGCAAAAATAGAGATATCATCACTGCTTTTCAGTTCAGAAGGGTAAACCAGTGTCTTTGTCATGGTTCTATCTTCACCTGAAAATTTAAACTCTACAGTCGAGTTCATCGTGACCACGTTATCTGGCATTTGTTCTGGCTCAAGAACTGTTGCTCGGTCGAGCTCTGCTTCTAATTCCACAAGCTCCGCTGCGATGTTTGGCATTTTATCCAACAAGGCTGTGATTCGGTTCATATCTAAGCTTGAGATGTAGATAGAATTGTTTTCTGACATTTTATGACTCCCAAATAAAAGGCCGCCTCACAAAAATGGGACGGCACTCTATATGTCAATTACGGTATCAATCATATGGACGCTATTCCATATGAACTAAACCTGATTTTAGTCTTTATAGTGCGACTTAGCTAGTAAAAAATTTTTGTTGTGAAGCTTGATTTTTCTAAATCTTTCAATCACTTCAGATATTGTTCTCTGATCACCTTGAAACGGTGAAGTCAAGTGAGTGCGTCGTTTAGAAGCAAAACAGGATTTATCGTAGGTGTGCTCGGTTTCGATGGTCAGCCTAACTTCATAAAAGCAAAACGGTATAGTCCGTTGCTAGCATGGCTTCGGTTATCTCAGTTTGTTAAAACTACCAATATCCGTTAATAAATTACTTTTTATTTCGCAATAGTCAGATAAATACGTTCATCTACCCCTTTAGGGTAGTTTGAAATTGTAATTGATTTACATCATGTATTAATTTTCTTTCACAATTAACAATGCGCTCAGTGATAAGAACCTAATCCTTAGGAAGTACAATGAGCAAGTTGAAGCTAGTAGTCATCGGTAACGGTATGGTAGGCCACCGTTACATTGAAGACTTAGTCGAGAAAGCTGATATGTCTAATATGGACATTACGGTTTTCTGTGAAGAACCTCGTGTCGCATACGACCGTGTGCACCTTTCCTCTTACTTTTCTCACCATACTGCAGATGAACTTTCTTTAGTGAAAGAAGGCTTCTACGAGAAACACGGTATTAACATGCTGATCGGCGAACGCGCGATTAACATCAACCGTGAAAACCGCATTGTTTACTCAAGCACTGGTCGCGAAGTTCAATACGACAAGCTGATTCTTGCTACTGGCTCATTCCCATTTGTTCCACCTATCAAAGGTCACGAAAGCAAAGACTGTTTTGTTTACCGTACTATCGAAGATCTTAAAGCGATCGAAGCGTGTGCGAAGAAGAGCAAATCAGGCGTTGTTGTCGGTGGTGGTCTGCTAGGTCTTGAAGCAGCAGGCGCATTGAAAGCACTGGGTGTAGAAACGCATGTTGTTGAGTTCGCACCGAAGCTAATGGCTGAACAACTTGACCTTGCTGGTGGTAACCAACTTCGACAAAAGATCGAGCGTATGGGCGTGAACGTTCACACTAGCAAAAACACGCTTGAGATTGCGCCAGAAGGCACAAACGCACGCAACGTTATGCGTTTTGCTGACGGCTCAGAGCTAGAAACAGACTTCATCGTATTCTCTGCAGGTATTCGTCCACAAGACAAACTAGCACGCCAAATGGAGCTAGAAGTGGCACCTCGTGGCGGTGTTGCTATCAACGACCATTGTCAGACTTCTGATGAGAACATCTACGCGATTGGTGAGTGTGCGTCTTGGAACGAAATGTTCTACGGCCTTGTTGCTCCTGGCTACAAGATGGCGACAGTTGCTGTTGATCACCTACTAGGTAACACAGAAAGCAAATTCGAAGGCGCTGACATGTCTGCGAAGCTGAAACTTCTTGGCGTGAAAGTAGGCTCTATCGGTGACGCGAACGGTCGTACTGAAGGCTGTAAGAGTTACGTTTACCAAAACGAAGAGCAAGAAGTTTACAAACGTCTTATCGTTTCTGAAGACAACAAGAAACTGCTTGGCGCAGTTATGGTTGGTGACACCTCTGACTACGGCGATCTGCTTCAACTTATGTTGAACGAAATCGACCTACCAGAACACCCAGATGCGTTGATCCTTCCTGCACACGCAGGTGCTGAGAAACCAGCACTAGGTGCAGATGCTCTACCAGAAAGCGCAGTGATCTGTTCATGTTTCGACGTGACAAAAGGCAAGATCGCACAAGCGGTTGCTGATGGTCACCACACATTGGGTGACATCAAAGCTGTGACTGGCGCAGGTACAGGCTGTGGTGGTTGTATTCCTCTAGTGACGTCTGTTCTAAATGCTGAGCTTGCTAAATCTGGTATCGAAGTGAAGAACGACGTGTGTGAGCACTTTGCATACTCACGCCAAGAGTTGTTCCACCTAATCCGCATTGAAGAGATCAAAACGTTTGATGAGCTTCTAGAGAAATACGGCAAAGGTTACGGCTGTGAAGTTTGTAAACCACTGGCTGGTTCTATCTTGGCTTCTTGCTGGGGTGAGCACATTCTTAAGCCACAACTGGTTAAGCTGCACGACACGAACGATAACTTCCTAGGTAACATCCAAAAAGACGGTACTTACTCTGTTATCCCACGTATGGCGGGTGGTGAAGTAACACCTCAAGCATTGGGTGCGCTAGCGAACGTTGCTGCAGAATACAACCTATACACCAAAGTAACCGGTGCTCAACGTATTGGTCTGTTCGGTGCTCAAAAAGACGATCTTCCAGAGATCTGGCGCAAGCTTATCGATGCTGGCTTCGAAACAGGTCAAGCGTACGCAAAAGCACTTCGTATGGCGAAGACATGTGTGGGCTCTACTTGGTGTCGTTACGGTGTTCAAGATTCTGTTGGTCTAGGTTCTTACATCGAGAACCGTTACAAAGGCATTCGTACACCTCATAAGATGAAGTTCGGTGTTTCTGGCTGTACTCGTGAATGTGCGGAAGCACAAGGTAAAGACCTTGGCATCATCGCGACTGACGCAGGTTGGAACATGTACGTATGCGGTAACGGCGGTATGAAACCTCGTCACGCAGACCTACTAGCAAGCGATCTAGATAAAGAAACGCTAATCAAGTACATCGACCGCTTCATGATGTTCTACATCCGTACTGCTGCGCCACTACAACGCACATCAGTTTGGATGGAAAACATGGAAGGTGGCGTTGACTACCTACGCGAAGTGATTGTTAACGACAAGCTTGGCATCAACGCTCAACTAGAAGCAGACGTAGCGAAGCTTGTAGACGAGTACGAGTGTGAGTGGACTGCGACCATCAACGACGAATCACAACTGACTCGTTTCGCGCACTTCATCAACTCTGACAAGCGCGATGACAACGTTGTATTTGTACAAGAGCGTGAACAGCACCGCCCAGCAACCTTCACGGAAAAACACCCTGAAGCGAAAGGCGACATCCTACACGTAGCGATCACTGAAGCATAAGGGAAGGTTGATTATGTCATTTGAAAAGATTTGCCAAATCAGCGACATCGTACCGGGCACTGGCGTTTGTGCTTTGGTTAATGGTCAGCAAGTTGCGGTATTTCGCCCAACACAAGCAGAAGAAGTGCTGGCGATCAGCAACACAGACCCGTTCTTCCAATCAAACGTGCTTTCTCGCGGTTTGATCTGTGAGCACCAAGGCGAGCTTTGGGTGGCAAGCCCACTTAAGAAGCAGCGCTTTAACCTGACAACAGGTGCGTGCATGGAAGACGAACGTTTTAGCGTGAAAGCGTACAAAACGCGTGTAACCAACGGCGAAGTAGAAATCTCTGCGTAAGCTTGGTTTTCATTCCCTCCTCTTAGGGGGAGGGAATGAACTGAAACCTAGATTCAATAGACAAAGGCTTTCCAAGCATCATCTCAGGGGAACAGGGAAGCGAGGTGTTGTAGATAGCGTTCAGGTGTCAACGGGAAGCCTTTCTCTATTCAATCTTTAACTTTCAATTTTGGATAAGGACACATTCATGTCTACTGATTTTAAGCCTGCAGAATTCGTGCAAACCATGATCAATGTTGGTGAAGCGAAAACTAATACAAGCACGCGAGACCTTCTGCTTCGCGGTACGATGGCTGGCGTTATTCTTTCGCTTGCGGTGGTGGTTGCTATTACCGCGATTGTACAAACGGGTATCGGTCTTGTAGGAGCACTTGTTTTCCCCGTTGGTTTCGTAATTCTAAGTGTGATGGGGTATGACCTAGTAACCGGTGTTTTTGGTCTAGCGCCTCTGGCTAAGTTTGCTAACCGTCCGGGTATCACTTGGGGTCGTATCTTCCGTTGTTGGGGTCTTGTAGGCTTGGGTAACCTTATCGGTTCTCTGATCGTTGCTTACCTAGTGGCTATCTCTCTAACAGGTAACTTCTCTCTAGAACTGAATGCAGTAGCGAAGAAATTTGTGGCTGTTTCTACCGCGCGTAGCCTTGGTTTTGAAAACATGGGTATGGACGGATGGATCACGTGTTTCGTACGCGGCATCTTTTGTAACCTAATGGTGTGTCTAGGCGTTATAGGCAACATGACGGCACGTTCGGTGTCTGGTCGCGTAGCAATGATGTGGTTCCCAATCTTCATCTTCTTTGCGCTAGTATTTGAACACACCGTAGTAAACATGTTCCTATTCCCACTAGGTATGATTCTAGGTGCGGATTTTGGTATCGCGACTTGGTTGAACTTCAACCTTATTCCAACCATTCTAGGTAATATTGTTGGTGGTCTCGTAATGACTTGTATTCCACTGTACCTAACTCACGCTAAAACTGCGCCTTCTATCAATGCTGAAGAAGAAGTAAAAGCGCAACCTGCAATGGCTAAATAACCATTAACGGGTAATTCGCTTAATATGGTCCCGCTTCTGGATGGGCGGGACTATTCTCTAACTAGATTTCAATTTTTAACTTTCACTTTCGCGACATATTTTATTGATTTAGCTATAAAAAGTAATAACTCCTTAGAGTGGTTTTAGCCCTAAGTGCATAACGCGAGTGTTACTCTTTATATCTAAATTTTTCGATAGGCGTTGATATGACTACTGCTCACTCATCTTTAAACAGCGGCTTTGTTTCTCTTGTTGGTGCAGGTCCAGGTGATCCTGATTTGCTCACAGTAAAAGGCTTAAAAGCCATTCAAGCGGCTGAAGTTGTGGTGTACGACCGATTGGTATCAAAAGAGATTCTTGAGTTGGCCCATGCATCAGCAGAGATGATTTATGTTGGGAAAAAGCTCGATTTTCACTGTGTACCTCAAGATCAAATCAACCAAATCTTGGTGCAGAAAGCGCAAGAAGGTAAACGCGTTGTGCGCCTAAAAGGTGGGGACTCATTTATCTTTGGCCGTGGTGGTGAAGAGCTAGAAGAGCTAGCCGAATTTGGCATCAAATACGAAGTGGTTCCGGGTATTACGGCGGCGGCGGGCGCGACGGCTTACGCAGGTATTCCACTAACGCACCGCGACCATGCACAAAGCGTTCAATTTATCACTGGTCATGTACAAAAAGATGGTCGTGAGATTGAATGGCATTCACTAGCGCAATCCAACAACACACTTGTGTTCTATATGGGGTTGAAGCAAAGCGGCCACATTGTGGATAAGCTGATCACTCATGGGTTAGATCCTGAGATGTCTTGCGCCATTATTGAAAACGGTACGCGCCCGGAGCAGCGCGTGTTCCAAGGAAAGTTGAACGAGCTATCGAGCATGGCAGAGCAAGCCGTGAGTCCAGCATTGATTGTAGTTGGTAGCGTTACACAGTTGCACAACAAATTAGATTGGTTCGGCAAGTAACCGAAGACCTAATCTTAAGCACTAGATCGCGCAAGGACTGCGTTTCTGCTGCATCTCTCTTTTACGCATTGGCATTTCATCAATTAGATTGTTGATGAATTGCCAATCGGTCTTCGCTCCCCAGCGGTGTTTCTCTTCACCATCTTTACCTAATAGAATCGCTGTGTGTTGGCCTTGTTTCACTTCGTAAAGTTTGGCTAACATTTTCAAATCAAACTCTTCTTTGAGCCATGATGGTTGCGTGTAACCGTCTTCGGCAATAACGAGCGTAATAACGTCACGGTCTTCTAGTTCACATTCATTCATCAGTGCTTCAAGCAAAAACTGCTTAACGTGGTCGTCATTTGCAGGGGCGAAATACAGCACGCTACGGTGCGGCCAATACTGAGAGTGTGCTGGATATCCAAATGCAGCACTTGATATGAGGCATGAAAGCAACAGGGCAATGGTCGTCTTGTTCATGGCTTCACTCCTTGAAACTCGAATATCAAGTTATACGATAAGTTTAGTGGAATTAGCTGATTGTGCTTTTTCCAAAACTGGCATAGGGTAGGCAGCAAATAAATTGAGCGTAGAAATAGATGAGTTCGGAAAGCAAACAAAAAATCGCCATTTTGGTTGATGTACAGAATGTGTATTACACCTGTCGCGAAGCGTATCGAAGCAATTTTGATTACAACCAGTTTTGGTATGTTGCCACACAAGGGAAAGAGGTGGTAAGTGCTCGTGCTTATGCAATTGCGAGCAATGATCCCAAGCAACGTCAGTTCCACCATATTCTTCGTGGTGTTGGATTTGAGGTGATGCTTAAACCCTACATCCAGCGTCGTGATGGCAGCTCGAAAGGCGATTGGGATGTGGGTGTTACTCTCGATGCAATTGAAATTGCTCCCGAAGTTGAGGAAGTGATTCTAGTTTCGGGAGATGGAGACTTTAGTCTGCTAGTAGAGAGAATTCAGCAGCGCTTCAATAAAACGGTGACCGTTTATGGTGTACCTAAGCTAACATCCCAAACTCTGATTGATTGTGCCGACAATTTTGTCGCGATTGATGACGATTTCTTGCTGTAGTGAATAGTGCAATAAAGAAAGGCGAGTCACTCAGGCTGTACGAAACGTACAATGACTCGCCTCTAATTTATCGTTGATTTGGCTAGTTACGAAGGAATGATCATTTGCCCTAGCAAGTAACCCAAGCAACACGCACCAATCACGCCGATTAAGCCCACAGACATGAATGAGTGGTTGAAGTACCACTTACCAATCTTAGTTGTGCCCGAGGTATCGAAGTTCACAGTCGCGATATCTGAAGGGTAGTTGGGAATAAAGAAGTAGCCGTATACCGCTGGCATCAAGCCGATAAGCAGCGCAGGTTCCAAACCTAAGCCGAGACCAACAGGCAGCATCATGCGAGCCGTTGCAGCTTGAGAGTTCACCACAACCGACACAATGAATAATGCAAGCGCGAATGTCCAAGGATAGTTGGTTACCATCTCTACGATGCCAGATTTAAATTGAGGCATAGCGTACTGGAAGTAGGTATCTGACATCCATGCAATACCGAAGATAGCAATCGCCGCCACCATACCAGATTTAAATACCACCCCATTTGGTACGTCGCGCGGGTCAGTTTTGGTCGCAAGCAAAATGATACCGCCGAAGCAAAGCATCATCATTTGAATCACAACTGCCATGCTGATTGGCTTCGAGCCATCTACGATGGTACGAATGTCTGGCCACATCGCGATAACGACGATAACCAAGATCGATGCAATGAACAGCAATACAGAGTTACGAGCACTTGTTGGTAGTACTTCATCAAGAGACGTCGCAGTTGTGTTGAGGATCTTTTCGCGCCACACAGGATCTTTCAAACGCTCTTGGTATTCTTCATCGTCGTCTAGCTCTTTACCACGCTTTAGGCTGTAAAGTGACATCAACAACGTACCGAATAAGGTTGCAGGTACAGTAACGAGCAGAATTGAGAGCAGAGTGATCTCGTGTTGAATATCAGAGAGTTGCGCCAAGTAGTAAACTACGGCCGCTGAAATTGGCGAGGCTGTGATTGCGATTTGAGAGGCGACAGAAGCGGCAGCCATAGGACGCTCTGGACGAATGCCGTTTTTAAGCGCAACGTCGCCAATGATTGGCATAATGGAGTAAACCGCGTGACCTGTACCAAGTAGGAAGGTCATAAAGTAAGTCACGAACGGAGCAATAAGGGTGACGCGTTTTGGGTTCTTACGAAGCACACGCTCGGCAACTTGCAGCATGTATTTCAAACCGCCAGCGGCTTCAAGAATGGAAGCACATGTTACCACCGCTAAAATGATCAACATGACGGTGACAGGAGGAGAGGTTGGCGGCATCTTAAAGATGAATACTTCAATCACCAAGCCAATTCCGGATACGACCCCAAGGCCTATACCACCATAACGTGAGCCGATATACAGCATCACGAGCAAAAATAGAAACTCAAGATACAACATGTGGATTTCCTTATTCAAAACAGAGGGCTACATAGCCAAATTACCTCTTTGTATTGTCTCGATATTCAGAAAGAAAATACTTCATGTTGTTCACAATCCGCTGGATAAGAAACAGCAATATTCAATTATTGGCAATAACTCACGCTACACAGGGAAACTGTTAACACAGTTTTATCAGGGTGTTTTTATGCTGTGTATTTTTGCGATCATGTGAGCGTCAAATGCGAAGAGGTTTAAGAGTTTGTTGCTATTCATCGCATACGTAACCAGACCTTACAGCTTCACAGAACTCGGAAATACATTCATAACTAACCCTAAGAGTGCTTCTTTGTTATGAAAACGCAAAAGATAATAGTTTGCATTGCGATTGGTGCTTGGGTATAAAGGTGTCAGAATAACTACACCAACAATAAGCCATCATGTCTGAGCAATTTTTCCCGCAACTGTTTCAAACTTCGAGTGAGATTACACCTTACCTACACGGTGATATCGGCGAGATAGGGCAAGAAGCTATCCATATCGAGAATGATATCAACCCGATCATCCAAGGCCTTTACCAGCAAATCTCGGAGGCTCATCCGGAAGCGGGAAAAGCATATTGGTTGACAAGAACGTGGGATTTACTTTGTTGGCAGCCAGTTTATGTCGCATTCATCTCTATTTACGGTTACCACACGTTGCCAAACATTCGCGAGATAGCGCAGCACCTCAAACCTTGTTTTGTTTCTGGGTACCGATTCGCCGACGAAGCGCATATACATGGCGAGCCAGAAGCGTTGATAAAAGAGGCGGGGCGTCAAATCCGAGAACTGTTCGACTTCTATCAACAAGAGATGAGTCAATGGACACGCATTCGTCCTGGCTTCACCCATCAATTGATGTCGGACGGAATCATGGCTTGTTTAATTCGTCTCCAACAGCGCTTTCCGCAAATGACTAACTCGACACTTCAGGAGCATGCGGTCTTGTGGCTAAGCGCAATGGGTTTGGATGTTGATAATAGCCGCTCACTTCATGAGACGGAATCTGATCAGCCGCTAAAGTTAGTAAGAAAAAGTTGTTGTTTAGTCTATAAGTGTGAAGGCAGAAAGCTTTGTGCAGATTGTCCTCGTTTAGAGGAAAATCGACAGCTTATGAGCAAGAAGGTTCTTAATTAACATTTATTTAACTTGTGTAACAGTGCTCGATTTGAGAGTGAGAATAAGTATCATTGCATGCTCTTGTTGACAACAAAAAGATAAATACAATGATGAAAAGGACGTTTTCTTTCAATCTCATCGTACTTGCGATGAGCAGTGGATACGCAGTTAGCTCAATAGCAGCAGAAAATCTTCAACAAACATCGACTCCGAGCGATGAGCAATTGGTTGTTGTAGGCAGTGTGATGCCGAAATCGATCTCCGATATTCCAGGAACGGTTTGGTTTGTTGGCCAAGAAGAGATTGCTCAGCAATATCGTGCGGGCAAGACACTGGGTGGTATTCTTTCTGCGACCATCCCTTCTTTAGACGTCGGCACCGGTGGTCGAACTAACTATGGTCAGAACCTTCGCGGTAGAGCAATGTTGGTAATGATTGATGGTGTCTCGTTACAGTCTTCTCGCCCGATTAGTCGTCAGTTAGACGCAATAGACCCATTCAACATCGAGCGAATTGAAGTACTATCTGGTGCAACCTCCATTTATGGGGCAGGCGCTACTGGTGGTGTTATTAACATTATCACCAAGAAAGCGTACTCGGATGACTTGTCGTTTGAATCCTACGTGAGTGGCACTACAGGTTTTAATAGCAGCGATGACTTTGATTACAAACTCGCTCAGTCTATCTCGGGTGGTAATGAGCGAATTACCGCTAGAGGTTCGGTTGTGTACACCGAGACACAAGGTGCATTTGACGCAAATGGCGACATTGTCACCCCAGACATTTCACAGGGCTCTTTGCAGTATAATTCAATGCTCGATGTTATGGGATCGACCGAGATTCAAATCTCCGATGCCAGCAAGTTAAACCTTGTCGCACAATACTATGACAGCCAGCAAGATTCGCCATACGGTTTGTACATTGTTAACAATAAATTTGTTGATGTACGAGAGGGGTTCGATTCCGACCGTGAACATGGTACAGAGCGAGTTCTCTTAAGTGCGAACTACGCTCACGACAGCGTATTCGGTCATCAACTGATAGGCGAGTTATCTTACCGTAGTGAAGACCAAACCTTTACTCCTTATTACCAAAGTGCCTCTCAACAAAAAACAGAAGTTTTTGCTGGGCGCTTAGCATTAGCTAAAAGCTGGGAGTCATTCAAACTTGTTTATGGTGTCGATGCGTACTTAGACCGTTTTGAAAGTAACCAGGCTCTGTTCGATTCAACCATTGCGAACAGCTCTGGGAACTTAATTAATCGAACCTATGCCGAAGTGGGGCGTTACCCAGATGTTGATGTGGCGTCTTACGCAATGTTTGTCCAAGGGGATTACCAAATCAATCAAGATTGGTCAGTACAAGCAGGCTACCGCTACCAATACATGGACAATAAGATTGATGATTTTGTTGCCTATAGTATACAAAAGAAGATCGCATCGGGTAATGGTGTATCAGCGGATGCGGTACCAGGTGGCAGCACTGACTACTCTGTGAGCTTATTTAATTTGGGCACCATTTATCAGCTTAACGATGAATCTCAGCTTTGGGCGAACTTCTCTCAAGGTTTCGAACTCGCTGATCCTGCAAAGTACTACGGCCAAGGTAGCTACGATGCCGCGGATGCAAATGGTCACTACGCGTTGAACAATAGCATTAACGTATCTGACTCAAAAATGTCGGGCATCAAAACGGACAGCTATGAAATTGGTTACCGATTAGATACGGATACTGTCGCACTGCAAGCGGCGGGTTACTACTCGGTGTCGGATAACTCAATCAAGTATGACAAGAAGACGCTCCTAATCACCAATGTTGAT
The DNA here is from genome assembly GCF_033344315.1 of Vibrio sp. 2132-1. Taxonomy (NCBI): domain Bacteria; kingdom Pseudomonadati; phylum Pseudomonadota; class Gammaproteobacteria; order Vibrionales; family Vibrionaceae; genus Vibrio; species Vibrio sp. 2132-1. Next base: position 67,208 of record NZ_JAWPON010000010.1, read on the forward strand.
GACGAGCAACGTGTATACGGTGCCGAAGCAAACATTAACTACTGGGTAAACCGTGATATTTTGTTAGGTGCATCAGGTCACTATGTGGTTTCTGAGCTGAAAACCAACGGTAAGTGGGAAGATCTAAGTGCGGGTAAAGCAAGTACATCAAAAGCGAACGCGTGGGCGGCTTACTATCAGGATGGCTATTCACTACGTCTACAAAGCCAGACGATGTTTGATTACGAAGATGACGCAAACAACAAACTAGATGGATACACTACGTTTGATCTTCTTGGTAACGTAACACTACCTATCGGGCAGTTAGGTTTTGGTATTCAAAACCTATTTGACGAAGACTACACAACCGCTTGGGGACAACGTGCGCAGATTCTTTATGCAGCACACTACGATGCAGCAGCGTACGACTACAAAGGAAGAGGTCGCACATTCACACTGAACTACAGTGTTGAATACTAAAGCTAACTCGCTCCAAATATCAAAAAAGCCGCTTGAAGCGGCTTTTCTTTTAGGCTTGATCTGTCTGCGCTGTGTCTACAACGTTTTCCGTGTGTTCTGAAGCTTGGTTTTGTTCTTCAGCTTCCATTTTCGCGCGTTCAGCTTTGGAGATATAACGCGGCTTATTGCTCTTATGTAGCTTAGCGTTATGCTTCTTCTGCTTCGCTTTCAAGATCTGATTGATTTTCTTCTTGCGGTTCATGGTGGTGGTCCTTTAATTTAGCGAGGCAGGATAGTTACTTTTTTATCAAGTTACAACTAAATAAGCGCCGGTATCGGTCGCAAAATTCAAGTACGTTCCTATGTCCAATCATCTATCGCGTTTTAATGGAGCCCAAATGAAAACACTGTACACCGAACGTTTGATACTGCGTCTTGTGAGTGTAAATGATGCACCATTTATACTAGAACTTTATAACCACCCAGACTTCTACCGTTTTGTCGGAGACAAACAAATTCGTACCGAATATGAAGCGGCGCGTTACATAAAAGAAAACATGCTACGCATGCAAAAAATTAGAGGCGTGAGTTTACTCGTTGTAGAGAAGAAAGAAGATGGACAACCCATCGGGATTTGTGGGTTGGTTAAACGTGACACATTACAACACTATGATCTCGGATATGGATTTTTACCTTCCGCTTATGGCTTCGGCTACGGAACGGAGTCTGCAACCGCAGTGCTGGAATACGCTAGAGAGGAAATGAAACTCGATAATTTGGTTGCCATCACCAACAATGACAATATTCGTAGTATAAGTTTGCTCAAAAAACTGGGCTTTGAGTTTGAACGAGTTGAGCAGCAATATGATAATGGCCGCACGTTAGAACTTTACACAATGATGTTGTGATTTTTGGATAGCGCATGAGCGATATTTTACTTGGCAAACTCGCCACTGAATTTAAGACAGTAAAAGCCATGGTAGAGGTTTACTGTCATGACCATCATGGAACAAAACGTGACTTATGCTCAGAATGTCATGAGCTGCTTGAATACGCAGAAGTGCGCCTCGACCGCTGTCCTTATGGAGAGAATAAACCGACGTGTAATAAATGTCCGATTCACTGCTACAAACCAGAGCCGAAAGAACAAATGCGTTTGGTCATGCGTTACTCTGGCCCCAGAATGTTACTGAAACATCCCATCTTGGCGGTTCGTCATTTGCTTCATGAAAAGCGAATGGTACCGGAAAAGCCTGCAGCGAACGCGTCAAACCGTCACAAGCGTTTATCTAAACAAAAATGCGAAGAATAAAAAAACGAGGGCGACATGCCCTCGTTTTCGTTGAGTAGAAGCGGCGTGGTTAGAGGCCAGCGGCCATACGCTGCTTGGTTTTGCTCGCAGCAAGTAGCATGTATACGCCAGTCGCAACCAAAGCGGCAAACAAGTAGCCTAGCAAGCCGTGTTCTTGGCCCATAAATTTATCAGCGACAACAGGACCAGCAACAGAGCCGATGCTGTAGCTAAACAGCATGACTTGTGTCGCAGAGACAATAAAGCGTTCATCAAGTCCTTCGCAACCTAAGTTGATTGCAATCGGGTACAAGGCAAAAGTAGCTGCACCTAAAAAGAATAATGCAGCAGCCAATACCACGGCTGACGAGGAAATAAACGTCATACCGATCGAAAAAATACCCAAAATACAGAAAAACGCCATTAGCACTGTGCGGCTCATGTATTTGTTTAACGCGGTCACCATTGGTTGAACTAGCATGCCACCTAGAATCACTAGCGCCATCAATGTACCAATGTCTTGATGGCTAATTTTACGGTTAGTTAACTCAACTGGCATTAATCCGTAGATCGCGCCTAAGGTCAAACCTGAAACAACACAACCAATAATTGCTGCATGGTTTAGTTTGGCAATTTGCTTAAATGATAAAGCGGTTGATTCATGGCTGTTTGGCTGCTCACACTCAATGAACATTAGCACCAGCATCGCCATTAAGATCAACGTCGTGATCGCAATAAACGGAACGCCGCCACTTACGCCAAGCACGCCAATACCAAACTGGCCTAATGCTGAACCACCATAAAGCGATAGCATGTACAAGCTCAAACGTCTCGCACGCGATGCTTCGTCTCCAGACATTAGCCAAGATTCAACAATGACAAAAACACCAGCAACCGCGATACCCGCAATAAAGCGAGCGGCAAGCCACATCAATCCGTTAGCAAACACGGGTAGTGTGACGATAGTTAGCGAAAATACGGCCAAGCAACCAATAAACGCGTTACGGTGACCAACTTGACGTACGATACGTTCAATAAAAATAGCACCGGTTAATAAGCCGCCATAAAACACACTCGCCAACCAACTCGCGTAATCTGCTGAGATGTTGTATTCACCGAGCATGAGAGGGATCAAGCTCATTAAATAGCCCGAAGCCACCGCATAAAGAGACAGTGCGACGACTGGAACTGTAACTCGTGGTGATGCTGCAGGAACGACTGTGTTTTCCACTGTTTTGCGCCTATAAGTTAAATGAAATCTAAGGGTTATTCGGCGCGAATATGAGGCTAATAGTTAGGCAAGTAAAATGATAAATTTAAGTCGTTTCGATAAATAATATTTGTTAACTAGATAGGTTGATAAGTTGCATAAAAACGCCAACCTACAAACAAGGTTGGCGTGGAAGATTATTTAGTAAGTGCTTGATTTAACCATTGATCAAATTGAGTTTTAGGTAACGCACCATTGATCATATCAACACGTTGACCATTTTTGAAAACCATAATGGTAGGAATGCTGCGAATACCAAATTGCGCCGCAAGTTGTTGTTGAGCTTCGGTATCAATCTTAACAAAACGAGCCGTTCCGGCTTGCTCATGAGCAACATCAGAGAAAACAGGAGCAAAACCAACGCACGGGTTGCACCATGGGGCCCAAAAATCTACTACAACAGGCATATCACTTTGTAATAGAGCAGAAAAGTTATCTTGTGTACCTTCGATAGGCGAGCCGTCTAAAAGTGCACTTTTACATTTACCGCAAGTTGCAGATTCGGCAACGCGCTCATTAGGGACACGATTTAGACCGCCGCACGAAGGGCAGCGAGTTTTAAACGATGACATGACTTCTTCCTTTATTACGTATTGATGAAAACATGACTTACCAGTCAGCCTCATTATTTGTATACTTATTTTTTAACCTGCCGAAATAACGCAGCGCAGGTTTGTATTTGAGCCTAAGGTTCTAAGAAATTTTATTAAAATACAACAATAAATAGGTCTGCGATGACAAATTACTACGCTGAAATTACAGGTTGGGGGAAATGTGTTCCGCCAGCCGTGCTCTCTAACGATGATCTTAGCACTTTCCTCGATACTTCCGATGAGTGGATTCGTACCCGCACTGGTATCGAAAACCGCCGTATTAGTCATGTAAACACGTCAGACATGGCGACCGTTGCTGCTAAACATGCATTAGCTCGAGCAGGCGTCGATGCAACAGACGTGGATTTAATCATTGTGGCGACTTGTTCACCAGATTCATTGATTCCAAATATCGCGTCTAAGGTACAGCAGAACCTAGGTATTCGTGCAGCCGCTGCCTTTGACTTAAATGCCGCATGTACGGGATTTGTCTATGGCCTAGAAACGGGCACACGTTTGATTCAATCAGGTAACTATCGTAACGCGATCATTATTGGTGCGGAAAGATTGTCTTTCTACATCGATTGGGCAATGCGAGATACCGCTGTTCTATTTGGTGATGGTGCGGGCGCCGTTGTGTTATCAAGAACGGAAAAAGAAACGGGTTTACTACAGTCTCAAATCGGTTGTGACGCAAAAGGCCGAGATATTCTGTCCGTACCAAAGTTTGGTACTTGTATGGATCGCTTTGCGGAAGACAACGGTTACTGGGATTTCAACTTTGTAGGACAAGAAATTTTCAAACGTGCAGTAAAAGGCATGGGGCTAGCTGCGAAAACCGTACTGAAAGCATCACAGTTAACGACGGAACAAATCGATGTTGTGATTCCGCATCAAGCGAATATTCGTATTATTCAAACCTTGTGTGACCTGTCTGGAATTCCACACGACAAAGCGTTTGTTAACATTCAAAACTATGGCAATACTTCAGCTGCGACGGTGCCAATTGCATTGTGTGAAGCGGTAGAGCAAGGTCGAGTTAACCCTGGTGATAACATGCTTCTTGCTGCGTTTGGTGCAGGTTTGACATGGGGGGCGGCAGTATTGAAATGGGGTGACCGCGTAACGCCAGTTTCTGAAAGTGATGCGGTTCTGCCTGAATGTGAGCAATCCGCGTTAGAATTACTTGAGCGTGCCATTAAGCTGTGTAACGAACGCCGTCGCGACGAGGTGTAACGGACACTCTGCAAACATAAGATGAGTAAGGGAGCGCGAGGCTCCCTTATTTGATGATGCGTTCTACAGCTAACCTGTAAAATATCTTAAGCCATAAAACCTAGGTTTGAATGAGTAAACTTACGGATGTTCGGGAACACATATTCCAGTGCAGCGTTATCACTCACGCCCATCCACTGCGCTAGTGTTGAACCAACTTGATCAGCGGCAATTTTGGGTATGAGTCGGCCTTGAGAGTAATCATCGTTTCCGCCCAGTATTAGTTCCGGCCATGTACCGATAGGTTGTTTCCCATTTACCGCGCCTCCAATTAATAGTTGATGGCCACCCCAGCCATGATCGGTACCATTTCCGTTGCTCATCATCCGTCGACCGAAGTCAGACATAGTGAAAGAGGTGACTTGCTTGTTTAGCCCTAACCGTTCGACCGCACGATACATTGCTAAAAGGTTTGTCGCGAGATCCTCAAGTAGCACTGGATGACGTGCCAATTGCGAATCGTGCAGGTCATACCCAGAGTGTTTAACGAAAAAGACTTGTCGTTGCTGCTTCAGGACATCTTGGCTTGCTATCAATTTGTACACGGTTTGCATCTGCTTGCCGAGCGTCGATGACGTAAACAGCGGCTCGTCAGCAATGTGGTTGAGTTGCTCGCTCAGTACACTGCTCATTACCATCGACTCATCAACCATCAAATTAAAATGACCATTAAATGGATTGTCAGTTTGATGAGAGAGAAGGCGATCATAGATCCCCTTGTATAGCGGGTTATCAATCGCGGTAAGCTGAACTGCACGATCTTTTTTCAGGACGGTTTGGCGGTGTTCCATTGCCCGTAACCAAAGCGAGTTGCCATGCACACTGTATAGCGGTGTTATTTCTGATTCAGAGTTTAATACATCCAACATTCTGCCAGCCCAACCAAGATTTTTAGACTCGCTCATTCCACCAAGTAACCAAGCGTCTGTTTGAGAATTATGAGAAAACAGTTGCTCGGGTAGTGATGCTTCACCTTGCTCAATAGCTTGTTTGGTGACGGGATGGTTGAGAATGCCACTATTGAGCACGATGCTGGCATCGCCTTGTTCGAAAACGGAAGTTAACGCATTTAACTTTGGGTGTAAGCCGAGCTTCACTGGGTGATTTGAGCTATCGACAGCACTCAAATTGATAGGGAGTATGTCTTCTTTGGCGACAGAGAGTGGCCCTCTGACTTTGGAATATTGATGATAGTGCGCCTCCGATAATGGCAGTACGGTGTTGAACGCATCGTTTCCGCCAGCTAAATACACACATATTAATGCTCGAAAGTCATTGGATGGCGCTGCGAGAGAGTAACCTGGCAGACTAAGAGAGGCTAGTGCGCCCATTGATAGCGTGCTTTGTATAAAATGTCGTCGTGAAATATCCATAATTCACTCCTAATCCTGAATATAGAATTCGTCGCCAGAAATGGCGGTAAATATCACTAGAGCAAGTTTTGTTGTTGGCACATAGTCCCCACGATAATCATTCAGGGCGGTGAGCATGAGCTCTTTCAATTCAGCAGAAGCCGTTCCAGCAAAGAAACGCTCGTTAACCAATTCGACTAAGGCACGGTGATTGTCCAGAAGAAGATAAAACTCGTTAAGATCGAAGTGGTAGGAATCACCACCTCCTCTACGAGTGCTGGTTAACATATAGTTGACCAAATCGGTATAAACAGACCAATTGAGAAGTTCATACTCTGGAGAGTTAATACCAGACTCCGTAAACTCGTTAGACGGCTGATAGTCTGGAGAGTAAAAATTAAACACGGAAGGAGAACGAAGCGGCCCTTGATTAGCGATGTTCATCATCGTTGTTGCGTCTTCGTAACGTGATCCTTTAACCGTAAAACCTGATGCTCGATGAAAATTAGTCAGGACCAGTATCGGTTCTTTCACTTTTATAGGCGGGGTATCCGTCATCCCTAATGCTTCAGGGTCGAGCAATATGGCTCGAACAACGGCGGTTAGATCGCCTTTTTCTCCTTCCCCATTGTTGTTAAATATCGTAGCAACACGCGCGACGTACTCTGGGCTTGGATTTGAACTGACCAAACGTTGGATAAGTAACTTTGAAACAAATGGAGCAACATTTGGGTGAGACATCAACATATCAATCACTTTTGAAAGCTCTTCTTGTGCGGTTAGACCCGGTGGGATCACGTTCCCTAGAAATCGCTTCTCGCCGGTGTCGTGTCTTTGACTGATAACTCGCATCGGTTTCACGAATGCGATGTCGGAATTTTTCCATCCAGTTAATGCTCGCGCGAGCTCTTGAATATCAGTTTGATTGTACGTGGGGATAGGTTTGCCTGTTGCGTGGTTTAGCTTTTTACTGCCATCTAAATTGAGTTCATACAAACCGATAGTGAATAACTGCATTAACTCTCGAGCAAAGTTCTCATCGGGAAGCGTTCCTGTCGCACTATTTTCTTTTGCACTACCGAGCATAGACAAATAGCTCCCCATGACTGGATGGATGGAAACGTCATACAACAGGTCTCGGTAGTTGCCAAACGCATGCTCAACCAACAGATCGTAGTAATTCACTAACCCTGTAGGTTTGCTGGAAAGAACGCCGCCATAACGAGAAACGACTACGATCTGACTCAATGCATAAGCCGTTCGCTGCCTAAGCTGATCTTCAGCAGTAACAACAATTTGATACCAAGCATTTTCTCGGTTTGACTGTAGGCCTTTAGAAAAAGGCGTTTGATAAAGTGGTTGATGGTAGGTTGCTGGCAGGTTGATTTGTTTCTGTATCCAATCCTCTAACCCGTTTTCCCTAACCTCATTAATTAACGCAGGTGTTGGTCCAAAAGAGGTTTGATAGAGAAAACGCGCAACGGTTTGATCGGATGGGGATTGCTGTATTTGTGCTGATACATTAGACACATGGCTCAGCAATAAGATAGCCAATCCTAGTACCCAAGCAGAGATTTTATTTAGCTTCTGACGTCTCATAGTTAACTCGCTTACCCGAAGTAACGATTTAAGTCCATTTAACGGGAGTTATTAAGCTCTTTTGAGCTGTTTAGTAAATTTATGAAAATCAAGCAGCTGCATAGGCGAGTATAGTAGCTATAAGTGGTGAACAAAAAACTCAAACGATGAATTTGGTACTATAGTGCTAGAAGTTTTTGATGCTATTTTTTCTAAGATACTGATATTAAATATGGCCAATGAAGAGTAACAAGCAGAGATATCGCAATGGATATAGAAGGGGGACAGCTAAAGTACGGTTAACAAGAGATTGGTATGTTTGTTAAGGCTTAAGTTAGTTTCAAGAAATTATTGAGCCAATAAATAAAGTCCATTGGTTTGCACAAGAGAAAACCACACGGATGTTCTCTTGTACAAAGCAACAAAGGTTATTTTCGGGCAAGCTTATGGTGAGCACGAGAAAAGTGATCGGCACAAAATGCGCCCACAATCGAGAGTTCGCCAGCCAGACAAAGCGAAGCTGCGACTTCGGCTAACGCTTTCGCATTGCCGTTGCCGTGCAAACCCAAAATATCCAAACATGCTTTTTGCGTTGGAAGGCCAGTACCACCGCCAACCGTTCCCACCATGATGTTTGGCAAGGTCACGCACGCGTACAAGTTGCCTTGAGCGTCCACATCCATACGAGTGATACCAATGGCAGACTCTGCAACGCAAGCGGCATCTTGACCACAAGCAATGTAAAGCGCGGCAAGGGCATTTGCGTAATGCGCGTTGACGCCAATTGTCCCGCTGAGTAAACCACCCACCGTGGTCATTTTGCCAAATTGAACCATAGACTCCGGCGTCGTATGCAGATATTTTTCCACCAACTCAGCAGGAATGGTCACTTCGGCGGATACTTTCTTACCGCGTACCGAGCGCAGTGTGTGTGCGTTTGGTTTTTTGTCGCCTGATAAGTTGCCATCCAAGAATGCTTGAGTTGGTTTGATTGGGCTGGTCGCCAAAATATGATGGAACACTTCGTTTGTTGCGATGGTCACCATGTTTTGTCCGGAAGCGTCACCAGTCACGTATTCAAAGACCAAATAAACATGGTTTCCTTCGATATTTACATTGATGTCTTTGAGTTTGCCATGTGAGGTGGTGGATTCCGCAATTTGACGAAATACGTCAAACTGGGTCACAACCCAACTGACGAACTGGCCGGCGTCAGCAAGGTGATTAAAGGCGAATACTGGTGTTCGGCTCACCCCTTCACTTAGTAACAATGCGCTCGCGCCACCAGCGGCGGTGATAAGATTTGCGCCACGGTTGTAGGAAGCGACTAACGCGGCTTCTGTCGTTGCGAGCGGAACCAAAAAGTCATCGTTCGCATACAAGCCGTTGACGCGCAAAGGGCCTGCAATGCCGACCGGCACATTAACAGTACCAATGAAGTGCTCGATGTTGTTGGAGTAAGCATCGCAATGTGACTGCGTGAAAGGATCAAGGAGATGATCTTTATTGGTCACGTGTTCCAATACTTGCCAACGGCGCGCCAAATGCTTATCCGACAGGCCAGGGCTTAAGCAGAGACGTTTCTCTGGCTTGTGAAACTTCGGTTCTAATGCCGATTGAATCTTACTGCTGGTTTCGATATCGGAAAGGGCGGAGCTTTGAACAGGGTTATCTTGGTTTAACTTCGGCATACAAACGTTAACTGAAAAATCGAACCAGAGATTGTAGTGATTGAGGCTTTGATTACAACGTTGATTATACGTTTTGCAACAAATACCACTGTGCAAGCGCCTTTATTATCCAAGTGATTTGATATTGGAGCGACGAATTTACCGGACATAAATGGGTTTTGACAATGAATGTTGCAGTAAATGGCAGATCCGGGAGGTTATGCCTCTTAGAGAAACTGGCCTGTAGGTGTTTGGATTCGACAAGGTGTAAGCATGAGTGCCTTAAAAGCGGAATGGTTCAATCTATGAAAGGAATAAATTGTCTAACCCAGTCCCTTGGGTCAGACGTTAGTTTGAATCAGTTATTCAAAAACTAGTTGAAGGCGCGAGCCACACGTCCCGCACTTTGAATACGGTAATGACCAACGTAAGCAGGAACAAATACAGATTGTCCTTTCGAGGCAGTTAACGTCTCACCGTTATCACTGATGAGTGTCAGGTCGGCATCAATCGCCATCAAAATCTCTGCGCTATTGGCATCAACCACTTCATTGTTCGGTTGGTTAAGAATGCTGAAACTAAAGTCTGCCACTGGAACGGGGTAAAGGCTCTGGCAACCATTGGCATTGGGTTTTAGGACAAGGCTGTGAAACGGCTTAGGCACAAAGTCTGTGCATTTAACCAGTTCTTCAACATCCATATGTTTCTGCGTGAGTCCTGCACGCAAAACGTTATCTGAGTTCGCCATGATCTCTAATCCCGTACCTTTAATGTAAGCGTGTGGCGTTCTTGCGCTCAGGAACATGGCTTCGCCAGGTTGCAGCGTGATGACATTCAACAGTAATGGCGCAAACAAGCCGACATCGCCAGGGTATTGAGTGGATAGATCCAAGATGAGCTGGAAAACGTCGTTGTTAGTACCTTGCTCTGATTGGTCTGAAGCTTGGGCAAGAAGCTGTTTCAGTGCACGCTCTTTTGTTTCGCCTTCCATGGTCAGAATGTGCACAAAGAAATCGCGTAAACCTTGTGAGTTGATTTCGCGTTTGAATGCATCTAGCGGTGTGCGTAGCTCATTGATATCGCAAAGGCCAAATGCCTCAATAATCTCGTCATACGAACGAAAACCGTTCATGGCTTGGTAACTTGTCAGCGCGTACACCAACTCAGGTTTATGGTTTGGATCCTTGTAGTTACGATGGCTTGCGTTTAGTGGGATCCCGGCACTTTGTTCTTTTTCGAAGCCTATTTCGGCATCTTGTTTGCTTGGGTGAACTTGAATCGACAGTGCATGTTCGGCCGCTAAGATCTTAAACAGAAAGGGCAGGTCGCCAAATTTCGCTGCGGTTTCTGCTGATAAGTAAGCGGGTTGGTTTTGTTTGATCAGTTCAGACAAAGGCAGCGTGTTTTGCTCAACCTGAACTTCAGAGCAGCCGTTTGGGTGAGTACCCATCCATACTTCTGCTTGAGGCTCATTCGTTTCGTTAGAAAAGCCAAACAAATCGTGAATAGAAGAGGTGCTTCCCCAGGCGTAGTTTTGGATTTTGTTGTTCATTTGAAAGAAGCTATGCGATGAAATAGTGTTCAAATTCATGAATTTTTCCCATAGTTAACCCTCCGAACTGAATCGGAAGAAAAATTGAGCAGAGATACGTTAAATAAGGAGGGCGAGCGCGGTTAGGTCACTCGCCAATTTGCCCTAAGGGCGATAAGTCGATTTACAACCGAGGCTTTGGTTCGAGTGGTTTTCGTGATGGCTGCGCTTGCAAAAATGGCAGCAACAAAAGGCCAATGACGGCTGCACAAACTGAAATGGTGATGAAGAAACCCGTCCAATGATATTCTTCAAGAATTAACGCCAGTGGATAACCAGACAATGCTGCGCCCATGTAGGCGAACAAGCCCACGAATCCTGTTGCCGCGCCGGCAGAATCTTTGTGAGAGCACTCCGCCGCCGCCATACCGATCAGCATTTGTGGTCCAAAAACAAAGAAGCCGATGGAGAACAATCCCGCCGCTTGGAATGCAAAGTTGGTCAGAGGCATCAGCCAAAGCGCAGAGACAGATAAGAAAATCCCAATCGCGAACAGCAAGTTCATTGGCCCACGGTTACCGCCAAAGAGTTTGTCTGAGCCCCAACCCGCAACCAATGAACCAACAAAACCGCCGATTTCAAACATAGACAGAGCAGCGTTGGCGTTAATCAGGCTATAGTGATGCTGCTCGGTCAAGTACAGGTTTCCCCAGTCATTGATTGCGGTACGAACGATGTAAACCAACACATAACTGAACGCGAGCAGCCAGATGTATTTGTTGTTAAATACGTACGATTTCAGAATTTCGCGGTAGGTGAGGCCACGTCCGTAATTTTCTTGCGCAAGTTCTAGCGCGTCGTTGCGCCATTGGCCGACACTTGGTAAACCCATTGTTGTGGGTTTGTCGCGCAATCGCCAACAAACGAATAGACCGAGTAATACACCGATGATGCCGGGTAGAATAAAACCTTCACGCCAGCTGTAGTGCAACGTTAAATAGCCCACCAAAATAGGGATCAGCGCGCCACCAACGTTGTGTGCGGTGTTCCAAATCGCCCATAAGAAGCCACGCTCGGAACGTGAATACCAAGTCGTTAACAGCTTGGAGCATGAAGGCCAGCCCCAGCCTTGGAACCACGCGTTTAAGATCCACAGAGTAATGAAAGCCGCGAGTGAGCTAGAAAAGCCGAACGCGATGTTGACCAGACCTGTCGCAATCAATCCTAATCCCATGAAATAACGAGGATTAGAGCGATCCGAAATCGTGCCAGAAATAAACTTCGAGCAGCCGTAGGTGATGTAGAAAAGCGTACCGATAAGACCCAAATCGCCTTTATCTAAGCCAAGATCGGTAATCATCGCTGGTGCGGCGTAGTTAAAGGTCTTACGGGTAAAGTAGAAACCTGCGTAGCCGATGTACATCCCCAACATAATGTGCAAACGCCAATGGCGGTAACGCTGGTCGATTTGCTCGTTGCTTAGACTCGGTTGAGTAAATTTAGGTGAACGTAAAAATCCAAACATCTTGAGTTACACCTTAGGTAAAGTAATGCTGATTTGTGTGCCAGTCACTTGATCGCTGGTGGAGTAGATAACCATTTTTCCACCTAACGCGTGCACACGCTCTTGCATGCCGCGAACGCCCATGCCTTTCATACTCTCCTGAACTTTGAAACCGACACCATCATCGTGAATCATCAATGACATCGCCGTTTCTCCAATTGTCAGTTCAATATTGATCAACTGCGCTTCTGCGTACTTGGCTGCGTTATTCAATGACTCTTGGCATAAACGGAATAGGGTGACTTTGAGCGTGTCACTCAAGTTGGTGTAATCGCCTTGCCAGTTCAGTTGAACAGTCGTTCCGTGATTGGCAAATTCCATCTCTCGCGTCAGTTGCTCGACGGATTCTTTCAAGTCCAAATCATCCAGCATTTTTGGTCTTAGCTTGCTTAACAGTCGCTTAGTGGTGTCGTACACGTTGAGGGAAAGCCCTTCGATCATGTCGGCGCAACCCACGCGTGTTTCTGTGTTATTTACCCGCTTAATGATGTTGGCTTGTGTGCGGATTGCCGTGATGTTCTGGCCGATTTCGTCATGTAGCTCGCGCGCAATATCGCGTCTTACCGATTCTTCCGCTTTGATAAGCTGGCGAGACAAATTCTGATTGCGTGCAAGTTCGCCGCGCAGTTTGTGATTGAGGTCTTTTTGTTTCTGAACCCCTAAGCCGAGCATAATGCCGGTGATGGTTTGCGCCGAGAGAGATAATAACAAATCGGTGATTTCTAGATTTGATACGCCGCTGCGAGCCGCAATCAGAGCAATGCTGTTGAGCATGGTGGCGAGCAGGGCTCCTTGCCAGCCGTAACGAAGTGCCAACACGATGATTGGGATAGCCATACAAAATGGCGCAAATCGTTTTAGCTCTTCAGGTAAACTGGTTTGCACCAAAATACTGCCGATCAAAAGCAGCGCATAAAGCACGATATGACGCACCTGAAATACAACGGCATTACTAAGTAGGAGAGAGCTAAGCGGAGACCAACGACTTTGGAACAAATAGCTCCACAACAGGTAGCACATAGGCACCACGAGCAAGCCTCCAGAAATGCTAGCCAGCCATACCATGTAAACAGAAGGCACGTGAAATCCGACCGCCATTACGTTGATGAAGGCGGTAATGATGATCACAATGCCCATGACGGCTAAGTGGCGGTTTTGGTCACCGTAGTAGTATTTTTTCGCAATCAGAGTGACCGGGATACTGGCAATGCTCGCAATCAGCACGGTAAGCCACTGCGGTTGACCCAGTAAGATCGCAAGTGCGATGGAAAGCCCCCACTCTGAAAGATAAATCGTTGGCCAATAAGCGGTGCGAGTGTGTAGGGCGACACCTAATCGTAAAGCGAAAGGAAACAATAAGATCGCCAGCTCGGGATCATTGACAAAGTAATAGGCAATCACCCATAAGCAGAACCAGGCGCAAGCCATAACAAAAAGTCCGCAAATGGTGGTAACAGCATAAGCTCGCATTAAAAGGACTCTTGAGAAAATAGTTTGGCGAGCTCAACGTTGTTTTTCACGCCGAGTTTGTCGATGGCATTCGCACGATGAACATGCACAGTCTTGTGGCTCAAGCCAAGCTCTGCCGCGACAGACTTTACATCCAACCCAGTGGCAAGTAGCTGACATACCTCGTTTTCACGTTTTGTCAGTTGGCATAGAGAGGTGGTGTTGTCGCTAGGCGTTGCAAGTTTAAGTGCAATATCTGATGTGAGGTAACAGCCGCCAGAAGCACTGGTTCTCACAGCTTGAATAAGTTCGTCTGGGCTACAGCGTTTACTAAGATAGCCTTTTGCACCTAGCTTTAGTGATTTTTCCACCATCGCAGGGGAGTCATGCACGCTAAGCATCACGCAGGCAATGCCAGTTGGTATTTCGCTGAGAAAGTTTAAGCCGCTTTCATCTGGCATGGAAATATCTAGGATGACGACGTGTGGGTGTACCGCAGGCAACCCTTTTCGCGCTTCGGCGACAGAGCCGAATTCACCAACAACGGTAATATCACTTTCTAAATTTAATAATTGTGCGAAACCTGAACGCACGATGACGTGATCATCAACTAGAGCAACATGAATCATTATTACAACCAAATAGAGCAGACGACTAACAACAATAAGCTCCAACAGGAGCTAATAGAAAAATCTTTAATGATACTGAATTGAGCCATGCTTTTTAATGATCTTGCGCGCTTTACCGAAGTAAAGCGCGCAGAGAAGTTAGGCTTGGTTTTGTGCAAGTTGAAGCTTCTTCGCGTGTCGAATCTTCTTCTCTTCCGCGATAGCGACGAAAGCAAGCAAAACAATACAAATCATGGCGGAGGTATCTAGGGCTGCGAAGGTACCTTTCCAGCCTGTTAAACCGAAGATTGGTGTACCGTCTGCAATCATACCGAGACCAAGTTTCGCGAAGCTGTCACCGATTAGGTAAGCGAATGTACCTTTCACACCGTCAGCCACACTGATTGCTTTTTTAGGAACAAAACCAACCGCGGCAACACCGATAAGAAGTTGCGGACCAAACACCAAGAAACCAAGTACGAATAGAGATGACAAGTACATGAATTCATTTGTTGCGTGTTGGTAGAACTCAAGCGATACGATGATCAAACCAAGAGACACACAAGCAACCAATGCGCGGCGACCGTTTGCTAGGTCAGATAAGTAACCCCACATCAAAGTACCCACAAGCGCACCGACTTCGAACAGAGTAAAGCCAGAGATTGCCGTTTCTTTTGACAGACCAAGCTCTTGGTACGCGTATACCGTTGACCATTGGTCGATACCAATACGCACGATGTAAAGGAAGATGTTGGCAAAGCAAAGTAGCCAGATAACTTTGTTTTTAAGAACGTATTCAACAAAGATTTCTTTTTTGGTCATCTGGTTTTCTTCAGCGGCGGTGTCTTCTTCACTCACTGCTTCATCGAAAAGTTCTTCTACTTTACCTAGACCGTAAGCTTCTGGTGAGTCGCTACCAAAGCGCATACCGATAAAACCAACGATGATCGCGATGATAGAAGGGAACACGAACATGCCGATTACGTGTCCGTCGAATAGGTAGTTGGCACCGAAAAGAGCAACACCCGCTGCGCCCGCACCACCAACGTTGTGTGACATGTTCCACAAGCCTAGGTAAGAGCCGCGTTTGTTACGAGGTGTCCATTTTGTAATGGTTGAGTAACTAGAAGGGCCACCAGTACTTTGGAAGAAACCACTCAGAGCGTAGAAAGCCACCATCAAGAACAGGCTTGCACTACCGCCGCCCATGCTGAAGCTGAAACCAAGCATTGCAAGACCAGAAAGGATCAGCATAAAAGGGAGGAATTGCTTGGTGTTCTTACCGTCAGCGTAGTAAGACACAACGGTTTTACCGATGCCGTATGTGATGGAGAAGCCAAGGCCAATAAGACCTAGGTCTGTCATGCTCAAACCGTAAGTTGAGATCATGTCGTTTTGCGCGACATTGAAGTTCTTACGAATCAAGTACATGGTTAGGTAGCCGATAAATACGACCAAGTAAGATTGGATGAACGGTTTAAACCACATCTTTCTTCTAACTTCGACAGGAAGATCGAGGGTCGGCTTCCGCACCTGTTCGAGGAATTTTAACATGATGAACTCTCTTGTAATTGTTTTAGAAACACAACGGCGGCCGTTATGCGCTCTTGTTACCTTTGACTGAGCGGAATTCTAGAGAGTGGTTTTGTAAGGCACATGAGATGGTTGCCTAGATCGGCTAGGAAAAATTCCTAGAAATGCCTAGGAAGGCGGAAAAGCGTGAAAAGAGTCACACAAAATCCTTACTAATTTATGGGTTTTTGACAGGGTTCTTATCGGGTTGGAAAGCGTTCAAATGCAAGCAGGTTAATATACGCAAGCTTAGTGCTGACAAGGGGTGAGCACGTTTGGTTGGAGAGAATAGTGTCTTGTCGCTAAGTATCAATTGGGAACGAGAAGCAAACAACAGAGACCCAGAGGTCTCCGTTAGAAATATTAGGAATTCGATTAGGTTGACGTGTTAAGGCGCGGGGCTGTATAGACGCGGCGAGCCGTGTTTTGGCAAGTGAATTAGGTTCAAATGGTTTCTTCTTGCCCATTCGACAGTTAACGCTGTAGGCGCAGATAAGCAAACCAGAGTGGGGATACGCGCGCGAACGGCTTTGTGGATCAACTCCAAGCTGCAACGGCTTGTCATGATTGCGAAGCCACTTTGAGGCTCGATGTGATTGTTGGTCAATGCGCCAATCAACTTATCTAGCGCGTTGTGACGGCCGATGTCCTCTCGGCACAACTTGATGTTGCCTTGTAAATCTGCAAATAAAGCGGCGTGTAACGCGCCAGATTCACGTGCGGCTTCTTGATGCAGTGCGACTTTGTCTCGCAGCCCTTCGAATACATCGGAGCGCGGAGGAAGAGACGGTGTTAGCGGTGCCAAATCAGGCAAAGCTTGTTCCAGAGCCTCTACACCACAAATGCCGCATCCGGTTGTGCCGGCAAGATTTCGGCGCTGTGTTTTTAGCGCCCAGAAAGCGCGGTTGCTGATTTCCACTTCCGCATAGTGAGATTCGTGATCGCCACCAATTTCAATGTCTTTAATCTCTTTGAAATCGTGGACGATGCCTGTGCTTAGGCTAAATCCTTTCACGAAGTCTTCCAGATGGCCTGGCGTCACCATCATGACCGCTTGGCTAATGCCGTTATAGCTGATAGCTAAGGCGGATTCACTCGCCAGCGACATTTGTTGCACTGGGCGGCCATCAATCAATTCTCGGTAATTGAACGCACTTGGTTGAGGTGGTGCTTGATTGAAATCGGACAGTTCAAAATAAGATTGAGTAGTACATCTCATGAAATCACCTCATAAGCCGTTATGTATGCCAAACATTGACGTGTGGGTTGTTGTTATCGATTGAATATGTTTTTTGCTTCTGCGAAGCACTGATCGGTTAGCGCGGAGAAGGGTTCTTGTTTTCGCTTTAACAAACCTAGTGGGGCGTGAACGGCGGCTTCTTCGATAGGGATAATGCGAAGCGTATCGTTCAACTCTTCTAATCCACAGTTCAGCGGCATAATGGCGCAACAAAGGCCACTGGTTACTGCTTGGATCAAGTGAAAGGTGGAGTTACTTTCAATGACGGTTTGCGGAACTAGCCCTTTACTCACAAAGCTAAGATCAATTGAGTGGCGATAGTGCATACCCTTCGAAAGCAGCCCTAGCGGAATGTTATTGAGTGACTCCCACAACACTTCAGATTCGGCAAAATCAAAATGACGCTCATCGAATAAAACGCCAAGTTTGGTCGAGTCGAGCTCGATAACATCGAAGTAAGCGGTGTTAACTTGATCGACATAACACATCCCCAAATCTAGTTGATTGCGATTGAGTTGGTCTATGATCTGTTCGGTCGTCATGGAGAGTATTTGAAAGCGTAACTCAGGGAACTGGTGAGCTAATGGTTTGAGCAATTGCATCGGGTTTTGGCTGGCGAGTGGCACCATTCCAAGCCGAAGAGAGCCGACCAACTGACCACGGCAGTTGGCGGCTTCAGCTTGCAATCCATCATGAGCGGCTAAGACGGTTTTTGCCCAAGCTAAAATGCGTTCTCCTGCTTCAGTAAACCCTTCAAATCGTTGACTTCTTTGGATTAATTCGAGATCGAGTTCTTCCTCTAAGCTTCGGATTCTCATGGACAAGGTAGGCTGCGTAATGTGGCACAATGCGGCGGCTTGACCAAAGTGTTTGGTCTGTTCAAGTGCGATGAGATATTTAAGTTGTTTGATATCCATAATGGCTTGTTAACCTTGCGTTGTGAGTCACATGTACGGGGGGAACTCCCTAAAAAGGGCACAGCACTACCGTACTTTTTAAGCGCTGGAGCGTTTTAACTGGGGAATGGAAAACCAAAACCAAGTCAAGAATAAAACCACACTCAAAATTGATCTGAATCAAGGCTATTCCTGATATTAATTAGGGTCAAATTTAAAGTATCTATAGTGTGATAGATATTATCTATTATCAAGAGGGCCGATTTTATTGAGTTCGTTAAGCGAACTAGGTGGAATCTGATGGGAAAACGATTAACCTCATAAATTGTATTGATTAAAAATGTGACGACCGTCAGTGGAAAAATTCGTCATAGATTTTGTTTATCACTCGGTCAGGATTATCAATTGGACGCATATTGAATAACGACTTAATCTTTGATTTAGATCAAGGCGCAACAATGCGAATTGAATCTAACAGTCTTAGAAACAGTAGGCGGGTATCCGATATCAAGAATCTAGATAAGTAAACGCTCGGACAAGCGAGAGCATGTTGAGTGGTTACTTATTTGGATTAAAAAATACATGGATTAGAAACTAAGCCCTTCAATACTTCCGCATTATCTCAATAAATAACGCGCTTGTTTTCACGGGCACCCTGCTTGCTGGTATATCTGCGAGGAGTAAAGTCGTGAGCCAAAAAGAACAAATAAAAACATACAAAGGTCCAGCTGGTGGTTGGGGTGCACTGAAAGCCGTAACCAGAAGTTGGTGGGGCAGTGAAAATGCAGTTAAAAACATTCGCACCATGCTCAAAACCAACCAAAATGGCGGTTTCGACTGCCCGGGATGTGCATGGGGTGAGTCGCCAGATAGTGGTAAAGTCAATTTTTGTGAGAATGGCGCGAAAGCAGTAAACTGGGAAGCGACCAATCGTCTGGTTGATCCTGAGTTTTTTGCCAATCACAGCGTTTCTTCTCTCTCAACGCAAACCGATTACTGGTTGGAATACCAAGGCCGTATCACGCACCCAATGCGATACGATGCTGAATCCGATCACTATGTGCCAGTCTCTTGGGATGAGGCTTTTGCACTTGTCGCGAAACATCTCAATCAATTGGATTCACCACACCAAGCTGAGTTTTATACCTCTGGTCGTGCAAGCAACGAAGCGGCGTTTTTGTATCAGCTATTTGTGCGCGCATTCGGTACCAATAACTTTCCAGATTGTTCCAACATGTGCCACGAAGCCAGTGCTATCGGGATGAAAGACACCATTGGCGTTGGTAAAGGCACAGTGATCTTTGATGATTTTGAAGAAGCTGATGCGATTTTCGTGATTGGTCAAAACCCGGGCACGAACCACCCACGAATGCTTGAACCTCTGCGCGAAGCGGTGAAACGTGGTGCACAGGTTATCTGTCTAAACCCGCTGAAAGAGCGCGGATTAGAGCGTTTCCAAAACCCACAAATGCCGATTGAGATGTTGAGTAATGGCTCAGAGCCTACAAACACGGCGTACCTGCGTCCTGCTTTGGGCGGAGACATGGCAGTATTTCGTGGCATCGCGAAATTCTTGTTGCAATGGGAACGCGAGGCATTGCAAAACGGTGGAAAAGCGGTATTTGATCGTGAATTCATCAAGCAACACACAACAGGTATTGATGAGTATTTGGCTGAAGTGGACGCAACCTCTTGGGAACACATCGCGGAACAATCGGGTCTTGATTTAAGTGAAATCGAGATGGTGGCGAGCATGTATCGACGTGCAGAACGTGTGATCATGTGTTGGGCGATGGGGTTGACTCAGCATCGTCACTCTGTACCAACCATTAAAGAAGTCGCAAACGTGCAAATGTTACGAGGTAACGTTGGTAAGCCGGGCGCGGGTCTTTCACCAGTACGTGGTCACAGTAACGTTCAGGGCGACCGTACGATGGGCATTGATGAAAAACCTTCAGATCTGTTGTTGGATCGCATTGAAAGTCGATTTAACTTTGCCGTCCCGCGCGGTGAAGGCCACAACACTGTGCAAGCCATTAAAGCGATGGAAGAAGGGCAAGCGAAAGTATTTATCGGTTTGGGCGGTAACTTTGCACAAGCAACGCCAGACACAGAACGTACGCACAACGCGATGCGAAACTGTAATTTAACCGTACACATTTCGACGAAGTTAAATCGTTCTCACCTTGTCACAGGTAAAGATGCGCTTATTCTTCCGTGCTTAGGCCGTACCGAGATTGATCAGCAAGCAACTGGCCCACAAGGCGTGACGGTTGAAGATACTTTCAGCATGGTGCATATCTCATTTGGTCAGCTAAAACCGCGTTCGGAGCATTTGCGTTCAGAACCAGCGATTATTGCCGGTATTGCCAATGCTACACTCGGGGCAAAACCAATTGATTGGTTGTGGGCGATTGAAGATTACGACCGTATTCGCGATTTGATTGCCGACACGATTCCGGGCTTTACCGACTTTAACCATAAGCTTAAACACCCGGGTGGATTCCACTTGGTAAACCCAGCTGCTGAGCGTCGATGGAATACACCAAGCGGCAAAGCACAGTTCAGCTCTAGCGAGTTGCCGAAGCAGTTGATCAGCGAAGCGATACTCGAAAAAGGCCAAAAGCCAGATTTGATCTTGCAAACCATGCGCTCACACGACCAATACAATACGACACTTTACGGCTTGAATGACCGTTATCGTGGAGTATTTGGTATGCGCGAAGTGCTGTTTATCAATGAAGCGGATATTCGTAAACTCGGTTTTGAACCGGGCGACAAAGTGGACATGGTGTCATTGTGGGAAGATGGCGTTGAGCGCCGTGTGAGCGGATTTACGCTTGTTGCCTATGATGTACCAGCAGGTCAGGCGGCGGCTTACTATCCAGAAACAAACCCATTAGTTCCTTTGGACAGTTATGGGGATAGAACGTTTACGCCAACCTCTAAGTTTATTGCGATAAAATTGGAAAAATCGACATCCGATAAGATCGCTTTGGTGGAAGCGGAATAGTGACCAAACCGGCACAACGACATTTCCGATAAGCAAACGGCTGATATTAATTATCAGCCGTTTTTAATTGCGCTCAGTCTGCATTTAGTGCGCATAGCTTGTGTATAATGTTAATGACATTATGCTGCTCGATAATAGACAGATAAGGCCGATTTGAATCTAATTTCAAGTAGTAAAACTAATAAGAAGATGCTTATGACCTTGAAAAATATAATTAAATTAACAATCAGTCACTTAGTGGCAGTTTCTATTGGCATTGCGATAGGTATCTATACTTTACCGATCCTTATTGCACCACCTGCGCCGACCGATGAACAAGTTGCTAAGAGCAAGCAAGGTGCAGAATACAGCGCAGTGTTTAAGAGGGAACTCAAAGGTAGCGACGCTTTTCATTGGGGAGAGGGAGAAATTCATTTGAGTTCTGAAGTCATTACGTTGGTAGGAAAACTCGCTCCCGGACCAGACTATAAACTCTATCTATCTCCTAAGTTTGTCGAAACGGAACAAGAGTTTAATGACCTTAAATCTGAGATGAGCTTAATTGGTGATGTCAAAACGTTCGATAACTTCGTTGTTGAGGTTCCTCAAAGCACTTCAATTTCTGAATACAATACGGTTGTTGTATGGTGCGAGACATTCGGTGAGTTCATTACTTCGGCAAAGTATCAATAAACCTTAGCAGTAGAGTAAAAGGCTTTTCTTTTCACTTTACGCTAGGATGTTGTTTCGCATCATTAGAAGGCAAAGACTCTTAAACATTCTAAATTTAAGAGTCTTTGTTTAGAGTTATTGACAGAACCATTCGACTTGTAAGTCGTTTGCACCTTTCAGGCTACGTTCTGGAAAAACAAGATTTCGAACTATTTAGAGTTATTCTCTGTTTGGCTTGTTTCGTTCGATGACGCTAATCGCAATGGCTAAAAATAGAATATCTTTTACTAAAAAGAAGTTTGTCACCAAAACCCCATCAGACACTTTCCATGTATTCGGTGTTGTAATTAGAAAGCTGAGTGTCGCAAGAAAAATAATTGCGGCGGCTATGCCAGAAAAATAAGCGACTCGTGTGTTTTTAAGGCCAACGATTAATCCAATAGCGACAATGATTTCTGTTGCGCCAATGATGTTTGATACGGTTTGAACTGACATCACATCATACAACCAACTCATCAGAAAATGATTTTCAACGAGCGGTTGTATAAGCTTGGCCTCTGTAGGTGTGAATTTATAAATACCAATCCATATTAGAACTAAAGAAACGCCGAAAACTCCGATAAGATATCCAATTGAGTCACATTGATGATGGCTTTTTACGTTTTGCATAATTAACTACATTCTCCTGTTTGTTAGCGCTTCCAACAAGACCTATAAGGTTGGTAGAAAATTTCATAGGTTTTTTTTGCTCAAACAACAGATATTAAAAATCACGTGATACAGAATTACGTGTTTGATAGAACTTAAGGATATTTCGTGGAAGTTAAAATTTTTCAGGTTGACTCGTTTACATCAGAGGTTTTCAAAGGTAATCCCGCGGGTGTTTGTATCACAGAGTCAAGCCTTGATGAGGAAACGATGTTGGCCATCGCGGCCGAGATGTCGTTATCTGAAACGGCATTTCTGTCACTCAGTACAATGCAACTTCGTTGGTTTACACCGAGGACGGAAGTTGCTTTGTGTGGACACGGCACACTTGCAACGGCGCACGTTCTGAAAGAGCAGGGGTTATATAATACTGGAGATACGATTGAGTTCGTTACGCTATCTGGGGTTTTAACTGCACAACTCGATCATGAAGAAATTCATTTGGTGTTTCCTGCTCCAACTTTAGATATGCGAGCTAGTATTAACAAAGACTTACTTCATGGTTTGGGGTTAGATGCCGCCAATGTAGTCGCCTACGGTCAGTTTGATAATAAGCAGTTGGTCGTCATTAATGATGAATTTGTACTTGAACAGCTCGACCCTGATTTTGGTGCGCTGCTTAAACAAAAAGGCCGTGGCGTCGTCATCACTGCTCAATCAAGCACTGACGCCGATTTTGTCTCTCGATACTTCGCGCCTTGGGTGGGTGTTAACGAGGACCCAGTTACAGGCTCTGCACATTGCGCTTTATGTGTTTACTGGGCTAAAAAGCTCAACAAAAAGCAACTGAAAGGCTTCCAAGCCTCTAAGAGAAGTGGGGTCGTTCATACAGAGTTGTTAAGCATTGAGCACGTTAAACTTTCTGGAAGTGCGGTAACTATATTGCGAGGATATATGAGAATCGCGTAGCGGTCCCTGTGGGAATGATTTTATTTTCGTGTTACCCAATGCTCAATAGTGAATAAGCTTGAATGCTTCTTATTTAAGTGGTTAATTTTGTTTGTAACCCCCCTGACACGGTGGTGTATAACGATTGGAGAGTTATATGAAAACTATCGGCCTTCTAGGTGGTATGAGCTGGGAGTCGACGCTTAGTTATTACAAATTGATCAACGAAGGAGTCAAAGAGGCGTTAGGCGGCCTAAATTCCGCAAAAATTTGTATGTATAGCGTGAATTTTTCGGAGATAGAGAAACTTCAACATCAAGGTAAATGGGAAGAAACGGCAAGCATTCTATCTGATGCTGCATCTTCAATAGAAAAAGGGGGCGCTGACTTCATTCTTATTTGTACTAACACAATGCACAAAGTTGCGCCTCAAATTGAAGCCAGTATTAATATCCCCATACTACATATCGCAGACGCGACTGCTGAGTTACTTCGTGAGAAAGGGGTTCAAAAGGTCGGACTCCTTGGTACTCAATTCACAATGGAGCAAGACTTTTATAAAGGAAGGCTTTCCGACCGTTATGGGCTTGATGTCGTCATTCCCGATCAAGACGACCGCTCTAAAGTACATAACATTATTTATAAAGAGTTATGCCAAGGTGAAATCAAAGAGGAGTCAAGGACGATATACTTGCAAATTATTGAAAAACTAAAAGAGCACGGAGCTGAAGCTGTGATTCTCGGGTGCACTGAAATTGCCTTACTTGTAAACCAAAGTCACACCGAGGTTACACTACTTGATACAACTTCTATCCATGCTCAAGCAGCAGTCCGTTTGGCAATTGAAGGTGAATGATCTACGCTTTCTTTCCTGCAAAAAAAGAGAAAACCAAGCACGTGGTTTTCTCTTTTTTATTATCAAGTTATAAGCGAGCAAATTTGAGAGTTCTGTATCCACCAATCAAGTTGCGGGCTTTGTAACCATTGTTGACCAACTGACGGTATGCTACGTTACCGCGTAACCCAACTTGACAGTAAATCACGATCTCTTTGTCTTTAGGAAGTTCGTGCATGCGACGACGTAGTTGATCGACAGGAATATTAATTGCACCTTCAAGATAACCAACGGACTCCAATTCACCAGGATTACGAACATCAAGTAACAGTTGGTCTTCTGTCAGTGAATCCATTTCATCATAATGAATCGCGGTCGCATCGCCTTTGATGATGTTATTTGCCACAAACGCCGCTTGGTTAATTACATCTTTAGCAGAGCCATAAGGTGGCGCGTAAGTTAGCTCAAGGTGTTGCAGTTGTTCTACCGTCATACCAGCACGCTGAGCAACTGCCATTACGTCGATACGTTTATCAACACCGTCTTTACCTACTGCTTGCGCACCTAATATTTTACCTGTTACTGGATCAAACAGCATTTTGAATGACACGGTTTCTGCACCTGGGTAGTAACTCGCGTGACTTGCTGTATGCACATACACTTTTTCATAAGCGATGTTTTCACGTTTCAGCTGTTTCTCGTTTTTACCAGTAGAAGCGACGGCTAAATCAAAGATCTTACAGATCGCCGTGCCTTGCGTACCTTGGTAAGTTTCTTGGCGGCCAAGCATGTTGTCTGCTGCCATTCGGCCTTGACGGTTTGCCGGGCCCGCAAGTGGCACTAGAGTTTGCTCGCCAGTCACAAAGTCTTTCTCTTCTACCGCGTCGCCGACAGCGTAGATCGAAGGATCGCTGGTTTGCATGTATTCATTGATATAAATACCACCAAGAGCGCCGATTTCTAAGCCAGCTTCTTTTGCTAATTTGGTCTCGGGGCGAACACCAATTGCCATAATCAAAATATCGGTGGTGAGTCTTTCACCATTGTTTAGTGTTAATTCCAATTCACCTTCTAGATGTTGGTGTTTTTCGCTCTCACCAGAGTCGAAACTTGCCACGTGCTCGTTAGGTACGAATTTCACCGACTCAAGTGCGACGCCAAGTTTAAGGTCGATGCCTTTCTCACGAATTTCAGCATGTGCGAAGCCAGCCATTTCACGGTCAACGGGCGTCATCACTTGATCCGCCATTTCAACTAATGTGGTTTTTATGCCTAGCTGGTGGAAGGCTTCCATCATTTCCAAACCGATAAAACCACCACCAACGACCGTAGCGTGTTCAACTTTGTTGGTTTCGATCGTTTTAATGATGCGATCCATATCTGGAATATTGCGCAGCGAGTGCGTTAACGGGTTATCAATACCCGGAATAGGCGGCACAACTGGACCTGCGCCAGGGCTGAGTAGAAGAAAGTCGTAGCTCTCTTGGTATTCCGAGCCATCAAGCAAATTGTTAACCGTAACCGTTTTGTCTTGACGGTTAATAGAAACCACTTCGTTCATCACACGGACATCAACATTGAAACGCGCTAGAAAGCTCTCAGGCGTTTGAAGAAGCAGTTTGCTGCGCTCTTGGATATCGCCACCAATGTGATAGGGTAAGCCACAGTTTGCAAATGACACAAATGGACCGCGTTCAAACATAATGATTTCTGCGTCTTCACTAAGACGACGAGCGCGAGCTGCTGCAGATGCACCGCCAGCAACCCCACCAATAATCACGATTTTGCTCATGGATTTCTCCTGCTGAATGATCGAAAACGCCTACACCTTACTTAAATAAATTAGCTGAGTCTAATGTTATTTAATCTACATTAGCATTGACTTAATAATATTAATTAGTAATATCTAATAAAATGTAATGTAGTAATGAAGAGGCATAAGAATGGGCGACAGTATGCTACAAAGTGCGACCGAAGCGAGTGAGCTGCTTAAAATTATGGCTCATCCAGAGCGCCTAATCGTGATGTGTAAGCTGATTGAAGGCGAGAAAGGGGTCGGTGAACTGTTTGAAGGTTCATCATTAAGCCAATCAGCTTTTTCACAACATCTCACCGTATTGAGAAAGCACGACATCATTAAAGCTAGGAAGGTTTCTCAGCAGGTATTTTATTCAATTTCTGATGAAAGAGTTGGTCCGCTGGTTGAAGCGTTTAAGCAAGTTTTCTGTAAGTAATTAGTTTGGCGGTTGCTATGTTTGAAGTTCCTTGGATGTCGCTGTTGGGCGGCATAATAGTTGGCGTATCAGCGATAACACTGATGCTATTTACTGGCAAGACTGCTGGGATCAGTGGGATCTTAAACGGTGCCGTTGAGAACGCAGATCGCGTATGGCGCATTGTTTTTTTAATTGCGATGGTATTAGGTGGCGTGTTTGCTGTTTATGTTCTTGGCGGGCATGTACCAGAACAGTACAGCGGTTCTGTTGTTTTAGTTATCGTTGCTGGCTTGTTAGTCGGTGTCGGTACGCGTATCGGCAATGGTTGTACTAGTGGTCATGGCATTTGTGGGATAGGGCGTTTCTCAATCCGTTCTGTGGTCGCGACGTGTACTTTTATGGCCACAGCCATGTTAACCGTCTTGCTAGTATCGTGAGGAATAGTGCCGTTATGAAAACTCATGTAATGAAAAGTATTAAGCAAATGTCCGTTGTTGCATTTTCTGGTGTGCTCTTTGGTATTGGTATGGTGGTCTCTGGTATGGCTGAACCGGCAAAAGTGATTGGCTTTCTCGATATTACTGGAGCATGGGATCCAAGCTTAGCCTTTGTAATGGGCGGAGCACTTGCGGTGTTCGTTCCAGCTTATCTTTTATTAATAAAGCCAAGAAGCGAATCTGTGTTTGGTGATGAGATTGTATGCCCAACTTCTAAAGCGATAGACAAAAAGTTAGTCGGTGGTGCTGTACTGTTTGGTATTGGTTGGGGGTTACTGGGTGTGTGTCCTGGTCCTGCGGTTGCCAGCCTTTTCACTGGCAACACACAAGTTCTGCTCTTTATAGTGGCAATGTTGGCTGGGTCATTCACCGCTAAAAGAGTGGTTCGTCAATAAAGAAAGTACTTCAACGTTAAAAATAGTACTTAAACGCTAAAAAGTGAGTGTCGTAGAAACCGGGCAATGGTCACTCAGTTTATAGTCGAGTACATCTTGTGTTTTGAAAACGGTTTGAACACCAGACGACGCCTTTAAATCACCACTCACAATAATGTGGTCTATCACCGAGCGGAATTGGTGGGTTTTATTCGGATTACGATTAGAACGCACTTTACATTCCGCTTTAGTGTCTTTAGTCACTAGCTTTGCACTAGTATTGTCCGATATCACGTCCCACAACCAATCTCCTTGATAACCCAAGTTGTGGTTAAAGTCGCCAAGCACGACATAATGTTGTTTGTTGTCCTCGCGCGCCTTTATCCACTTAGCTAGTGCCTGTCCTTGTTGTTTCACTATCTTACAATCGCGGTTATTACGATACGCGCCACTGCAACCCGCTTTCAGATGTACAGAGAGTAGGTGAGTCTCGTTTTCTTGGTTTGGATTTAAAACAAGGTAGCTCGCGAAGCGCAGCTTGCTGTTGCCTCGTGTGATAGAGAAGTCTGGCGTGTCTAATACGCTTACGCCATTGCGCACGGCAAAGCCTGTGTATTGGTTGGTGTCGTTAAACTGAAGGTGTCGGTTGGAGGCGTTTGAACGATCGGAAAGATAGATAGTGAAGTCATTGCCA
Organism: Vibrio sp. 2132-1; assembly: GCF_033344315.1. Lineage (NCBI taxonomy): Bacteria > Pseudomonadati > Pseudomonadota > Gammaproteobacteria > Vibrionales > Vibrionaceae > Vibrio > Vibrio sp. 2132-1. The sequence continues at coordinate 95,411 of NZ_JAWPON010000010.1, forward strand.
ACAGCTTTTTGCATTGCAGCGACGCTTTCGACTTCTTGAAAAGCAAGAATGTCGGCTTGTGTTTTATCCACATAGTGGGTCAGTTTTTCAAAATCTTGTGGTGTTCTCGACACTTTTCCACCATCTATAGATAACCATTCTATGTTCCAACTGGTTAGATTGATGGAGTTTTGAGCAAATGAAAGAGAACTAAAAAGTAATATTAACGTAACAAAAAGTGATCGCATTTTGGCCTGTTGCACTCCTATCTTTTAGCGTATTCCTTTCCATCCTTTATCCTACAAGACCTCCAAAAATAGCAAGTAGATTTAGTACCAATTTTGCAATTTTCATGGTTTTCTTCGCAACTGAGATCAACGCCAATAAGATCGATTTCTTCTTGCTCGCTAGCCAATCTTTATTGATCAAAATCAATGTTTTCGAGTGGTGCTTCTCGTTAAATACGCCACAATATATTGTGTTGCTAGAATAAAAAATAACCCCATATAGTGTGTTTGTGGATAACTCTGTGAGTATGCTCGGGTAAGGAGAACAAGGTGAAACCAATCGTAATCAAACGCGACGGATCAAGAGCTCCGTTCAACAGGGATCGTATCCAAGCAGCAGTTGAAGCAGCAGCGGAAAACAAAGATAAAGATGTCGCTATTTATGCTCTTAATGTGGCTCTTGCTGTCGAGTTACAGTTAAGAGAACACGATGAAGTTCACATCCATGAGATTCAATACTTAGTCGAAAATGAACTCATGCAAGGTCCTTACAAAGCCCTAGCGCGTTCTTACATTGAATATCGCCACGATCGCGACATCGCTCGTGAGAAGCAAAGTGCACTAACTCGCGAAATCGAAGGTTTGATTGAAGAAAGTAATCTGGATCTAATCAACGAGAACGCGAACAAAGACGGCAAAGTAATTCCGACTCAACGTGACTTGTTGGCTGGTATCGTAGCGAAACACTACGCGAAGACGCACATTCTTCCTCGCGATGTGGTTCAAGCGCACGAAGTGGGTGACATTCACTACCACGATTTAGACTACGCACCGTTCTTCCCAATGTTTAACTGTATGCTTATCGATCTTAAAGGCATGCTGACGCATGGTTTTAAAATGGGTAACGCTGAGATTGATACGCCAAAATCAATTTCGACTGCAACAGCGGTAACAGCGCAAATCATTGCTCAAGTCGCGAGCCACATTTACGGCGGTACAACCATCAACCGTATTGATGAGGTTCTAGAACCGTACGTAATCACAAGCTACGAGAAACACCTAGAGATTGCAAAAGAGTGGAACATTGCTGAGCCAGAAGAGTTCGCAAAAGCGCGCACTGAGAAAGAGTGTTACGACGCATTCCAATCTCTAGAGTACGAAGTAAACACGCTGCACACAGCGAACGGTCAAACCCCATTCGTTACGTTCGGTTTTGGTCTTGGTACAAGCTGGGCATCACGCCTTATCCAGAAATCGATTCTGAAGAATCGTATTGCAGGTCTAGGCAAGAACCGTAAAACAGCGGTATTCCCTAAACTTGTATTCGGCATCAAAGATGGTTTGAACCACAAATCAGAAGATCCAAACTACGACATCAAGCAACTTGCGCTTGAGTGTGCGTCTAAGCGTATGTACCCAGACATTCTTAACTACGACAAAGTAGTAGAAGTAACGGGTTCATTCAAAACACCTATGGGCTGTCGTAGTTTCCTTGGTACTTACGAAGAAAACGGCGAGTTGATTCACGAAGGTCGTAACAACCTAGGCGTAGTGAGCTTGAACCTTCCTCGCATCGCAATCCGTGCAAACGGCAGCGAAGAGAAGTTCTACGAGCTTCTAAACGATCGCCTACGTCTTGCTCGTAAAGCGCTAGAAACACGTATCACGCGTCTAGAAAACGTGAAAGCACGCGTTGCACCAATCCTTTACATGGAAGGTGCGTGTGGTGTTCGCCTGAAAGCTGACGACTCAATCGCAGATATCTTCAAGAACGGTCGTGCGTCTATTTCTCTTGGTTACATCGGTGTACACGAGACAATTAACGCGCTATTCGGTACAGAAGCGCACGTTTATGATGACGCTGTTTTGCGTGAAAAAGCGGTCGCGATCATCAAGCATCTAAAAGATGCTGTGAATCAATGGGCTGACGAAACAGGTTATGGCTTCAGCTTATATGCAACGCCAAGTGAAAACCTATGTAGCCGTTTCTGCCGAATCGATGCGAAAGAGTTCGGTGTAATTGAAGGCGTAACAGACAAAGGTTACTACACCAACAGCTTCCACCTAGATGTTGAGAAGAAGGTGAACCCGTACGACAAGATCGACTTTGAGATGCCTTACCCAGAAATCTCAAGTGGCGGCTTTATCTGTTACGGCGAGTTCCCGAACATGCAACGCAACGTTGAAGCACTAGAAAACGTATGGGACTACAGTTACACCCGAGTGCCTTACTACGGTACAAACACGCCAATTGATGAGTGCTACGAGTGTGGCTACAACGGCGAGTTTGACTGTACAAGTAAAGGCTTCACTTGCCCAAGCTGTGGTAACCATGACTCAACTAAAGTATCAGTAACACGTCGAGTTTGTGGCTATCTAGGCAGCCCAGATGCACGCCCGTTTAACTTCGGTAAGCAAGAAGAAGTGAAGCGCCGAGTTAAACACCTGTAAGGTTTACTACCACTCGTTTTAACACTTTGAAAATCAACTTTAAACAGGTTGATTTTCTCTTTCGCGATAACACAGAGACGCATTATGAATTACCACCAATACTATCCAATTGACGTTGTTAACGGACCGGGTACGCGCTGCACGCTGTTTGTGTCGGGTTGTGTGCATCAGTGCCGTGGCTGTTATAACCAGTCGACGCAACGTTTGGATTCTGGTGTACTTTTCACGCAAGAAGCGGAAGACAAAATCATCGCTGACTTAAACGACACGCGTATCAAACGCCGTGGCTTGTCGTTGTCGGGTGGAGATCCGCTTCACCCTGCTAATGTGCCTCATATTTTGAAGATAGTGAAAAGGGTGAGAGAGGAGTGCCCAGGTAAAGACATTTGGGTTTGGACAGGCTACACGCTGACGGAACTGAATGACGCGCAAAGGGAAGTGGTGCAATACATTGATGTTTTGATTGATGGTAAGTTTGAACAAGATAAGAAAGACCTCAATCTCGAATGGCGTGGCAGTTCAAACCAAATCATTCATCGCTTTACGGACATCTAATCAAGCATTCTCCGCACATAAAAAGGGCTCACGCGTACATAACGGGTGAGCCCTTTTGGTGTGAGTTCGTTAATGTCTTTTTGGTTACGCTGTCACCGATTGGTCATCTTCAACCATATTATTTATCCAACGTTTAGATTGAATACGGTAAGTCGTCAGCACGCCTTTCACTAACTCTTCCGCGAGCAGAGACATCAAGACAAAATGCAAAGGCAGCCCTAACACCATGCCTGTGTAATAAGTAAGGGGGATGCCAATAGCCCACTGACCGAACGTGTCGATGAAAATGCTATAGCGAATATCAGCGCCACTCTTTAGTACGCCGCCAATCCCAACCATGTTAAACACCCTCAAAATCATACCTAACGCCATGACTAAACATACGTTAAGTGCCATATCTGCATCGGTTAGCGGGCTCAGTACCAATAGGTGATGAATCATGGGCGAGCTCAACCACACTAGGAAAAACAGCAAGGTGGCTAAGATTGCGCTGGTTAACACATACCACCACGCCGTTTTCTCGACTCGGTCATAATGTGTTGCACCAATATCATTCCCAAGAAGAACGGATGCAGCGACCGCAAATCCCATAAAGGTTGAAATCAGTACCCCTTCAATCGGTGATAAGAATGAGATGATCGCCAGTTCTGAAACGCCCAATTGACCATAGATGATGCTGTAAACGATCAATCCACCAGTCCAAAGCGCATCGTGGACCAACATGGGTAAAGAAACCTTAAAGTACTTTTTTCGATACTGTTTTAAGCGGCCTTGTACCCAATCGAACTTAGTCGGAATTAGGTAAGCATATCGTTTGTAGAAAAAATAAATCAAGACGGCGGTTTGGAAAAATCGAGAAACAAAACTACCTACGGCTGCACCAAACACGCCCCATTGAGGGAAACCAAATAAACCAAAAATCAAAACATAATTAAGCGCGACGTTAACGACAATGGCGGAGATACTAACGTTGGTTGCCAGTTTGGTTTGGCCCACGGAGCGCAATACCGCTTCAATCGGTACTACTATCGCCGTAGCAATGAGGCTAAAGCCCGTAACCACAAGATAATCACGTGCATAAGTGACGTATTCAGGATCGTCTGACATAAAAGAGACGATCTCTTCATCAAAAATCGCATAAAGAACGATAAACGGCAGCGTCACCAAAATGGAAATAAACCAAGATTGCGCCAACGTTCTGCGAATTCCGGCTAGGTTTCCTGAGCCGTAGTATTGAGAAGCAAGTACGGTAACTGCACCGCACAGGCCAAAGACAACCGCTAGGTTGAAGAAAAAGATACGATTTCCAACTCCAACTGCTGCCGTTGCAGATTCTCCGAGTAGGCTTACCATGAAAATATCCACGACGCCGAGCAAAGCAAAAAGCATGGACTGAAGTGAAACAGGTAGGCCAATCGTAATCAGCTTTTGCCAAAATGCTTTATCGATGTATTCGCGTGTTAAGAGCATCGCATTTCTCCTTAAAGATTAATGCGAGTAGTTTATCCTCATGATTTGGCAGTGTATTTTTCAAAGGAATCCAAAACCTTTGTAAAACTCTCTACTAACGCACATGTGAGCCAATAAATCATGGAAGATAAACAAGAACGCTACGCGATTTCAGAAAAAACTTATCAAGAGTTTATTGATCACAGTCGAGTATTAGCACTTGAGGAGAGAGGCATTGTGCAGTGCGGCATTGCCACTTGTCGTGACTTCTTCTCTGTTTATCGTAAAAACCAAAAGAAACACATGCTGCTCTATACGGTGCGTGGTAAAGGGTGGCTAGAGAGTGGGACTTATCGATACGATTTGGAACCGGGCTCGTTGATTACAGTACCCGCAGGTGTTGAAAACGGTTTTGGTATAGAAGAAGAACCTTGGCAGATCGCGTGGCTTTTTCTTGCTCCTGATAGAGAGTGGCCGATATTAGAATGTGATGTTCGCTATCAGCTTTCATCTACACCTGAAGTGATGTATGCATGTATCCAAACACTACTACGCAGCATTCACCTTCCAATCGATTATGGTGGTGCGGTAGGTGAGCATAGTGTGGCTCAGTTAGAGCTGATGTTAAACATGCCGCCCTCAGAGTCGATATCACGCAGCCAATTGAGGCTTCGGCGTGTATTTGACCTTGTCCAACGTCAGCTCCATAAGGATTGGAGCGTTGAGCAGGTGGCGGCTCTATATCCATGTTCGGAGCCTCATTTGCATCGACTGACTCAAAAGCAGTTTGGTCGAAGCCCAATGGCACATTTAACGCGTATGCGCATGGAATATGCTGCTAGGTTACTTCGTTCAACAGAATGGCCAATTCAGCATATTGGAGAAATAGTCGGATATCCGACCAGCGCTAACTTTAGTACACGTTTTAAAGCGTGGTCGACCATGACACCAAGAGAGTTTAGAAAAAACGGTAGAGTGGATTGGTACGACGAGGAGTGAATCGTTCTTTTTCTGAACGATAGAGCGCACAAAACTCACCGCAATCCAGAATTTTGTTCTCTAATTGATGAAATAAGTGAAAAATCATTTCGTCATTTTTTGCGATGGTGTTAACGTGAGGTTCGGTACTTGAATTTCAAAGGGTTATGACTTTCATGTTTTCTAATCTCCCAACTCCCGTATTAGATCCTATTTTATCTCTATCCGTTGCATACCGTAACGATGAACGTCCAAACAAGGTTGACCTTGGCATTGGCGTATACAAAAACAGCGCAGGCGAAACGCCGATTATGAAAGCCATTCAAATGGCGCAGGATGTCGTTGTTGAAACTCAAAAAACCAAGTCTTATGTTGGTCTTGCGGGTTGCGAAGAATTTAATAAAAGCATGATCGATTTGCTGCTGACGGGAACGTCTGCAATGGATCGTGTTGCAGCTATTCAAACGCCAGGTGCAAGTGGTGCGCTGCGTATGCTCGGTGATCTAATGAAGATCGCACAGCCAGATACGACGGTTTGGATTTCCAACCCAAGCTACGTAAACCACAAGCCAGTGATGGAAGCAGCAGGCCTTAAAGTTAAGTTCTACCACTATTTCTCTTCGGAAACGAAACAAGTAGACACCGCAAAAATGATGGATGATCTTGCGAAAGCTGGGCCTTCAGATGTGGTACTTCTTCATGGTTGTTGCCACAACCCAACTGGTGCAGATATTGACTTCTCTGCTTGGCAAGCCATTACAGAATTGTCGCAGAAGAACGGTTTCATCCCATTTGTGGACATTGCTTACCAAGGCTTCGGTGATGGCCTAGAAGAAGACGCAAAAGGTCTTCGTTTTATGGCAGATAACGTTGAAGAGATGTTGATTACTACTTCATGTTCGAAGAACTTTGGTCTGTACCGTGAACGAACTGGTGCTGCGATTGTGGTTGGTAAGAACATGCATGATGTAACCAATGCAAAAGGTAAACTCCTCACTCTAGCTCGCTCGACTTACACGATGCCACCCGACCATGGTGCAGCTTTAGTCAAGACCATTCTGCAAGATGACAATCTCACTTCCGTTTGGAAGCAAGAATTGACTGAAATGCAACATCGTTTGGTTAGCCTTCGTCAAAGTTTGTGTAACGAGTTGAGAAACAACCATAATACAGATCAATTTGATTTCATTGAGGGTCACAAAGGCATGTTTACTGTGCTAGGCTTTAGTGGAAACCAAATGGCGCAACTGCGTGAAGATTATGGCATTTATGGTGTTGGCGATGGTCGAATTAACATTGCCGGACTTACCGAAACTCATATTCCATACGTAGCGGACGCAATTAAGAAAGTATCTCAAGCTTAATTGGAGTGTGGATGAAAAACTGGAAACTGATTCTGCCGCTTATGATGAGCGGCAGTTTAATTGCTTGTACGTCAACTCAAACGACGCAGGAACCTGTTGAGCCAGAGTCGCCAAAGGTCGAAGCGCCCGTTAAAGTCGAGCCAGAAGTGAAACCTGATGTAGATCCAAAGCCAGAGGTGGAGCCCAAACCAGAAGCGAAACCTGAGAAAAAGCCGGAACCAAAGCCTAAGAAGCCAGTCAAGGTCACAAAAACACCCGATGGCATGTTAATTCTTGGTTCTGAAGAATGGGTTTATGTTCCTGAAATTGACCAGACTTTCAAGGCTAGAGTCGATACAGGTGCGACAACATCATCAATTAGTGCGACTGACATTGTTCCGTTTGAGCGTGATGGTAAAGACTGGGTTAAATTTAAGATAGATTTAGGTGACAAAGACACCAAAGAATTTAAAGTACCCGTTGAGCGCTGGGCTAAAGTTAAGCAGTCTTCGTCAGAAGAGGTGGATAAACGAGCGGTGGTAAAAGCCTACATTACCGTTGGGGATCACAAAGAAAAGACAGAGTTTACGTTAGCGGATCGCGGACATATGACGTTTCCAATTTTGCTTGGTCGAAGCTTTTTTAGAGATATTGCCGTTGTGGATGTATCGAAAAAATATGTGCAAGATAAACCTAAAAAAACCGCTAAAAACTGATGTATTAAAGCTAGTTTCTGCTACAAGCTAATAATTCTTGATTAGCAAAAAATGGCCTCCAAAATCGGAGGCTATTTTTATTGAATCATATGCTTGCTTGTGATGCCTGGTAGTCATATCCACTAAAATGCAAAACGAGCAGACATTACAATTTGCTGGCCATAGACACCATTATTTTTGAAATCTGCACCAAGCGATAGTTGTTGAGTTGAGTGGAATCGTGCGCCCAGATTGTAAATGGTGTTCGAATCGTCATTATCTATGATTTGGCCGATACGGCCATGTAGCTCAACATTTTGCATAAACCAAATACGAGTGCCAATATTCACTTCCGTGCGCCACTCGTCACCCACTTTATCACTGCCGTTCTCTTTAATGTTGTGTACCAACATTTGGCCATAAATATCTGCAAATTGGCCTGCTGGCCCATTAAAGCCTATACCACCAGCAATGTCCCAGTCTCCGCTAAACTCACTGTCTGCGCGAGCAATGAAATGGGTATTCTCTGTAAAGTAGGTATTGAACTCGCCACCAAATGTACCAGGGCTAGTGCCCATGCGAAATTCCATCGTGTTGTAGTTGAAATTATTTGCATGTGCGGAAAGTGGCAAAATAGCACACAAACCAAAGGCTGCAACCTTTAGAGCTTTACCTAGCATGGTGTCTCCGGGCAAGATGATTAAAATGAACAAAAAAATGGTCTGCAAAAAGCAGACCAAGATTGATAAAGCTATCATTTTAAGTGCTTGCCGTCACTATTTAGCTGTAATCGTCACTACATCATGTTGATATGCACAGCAATCGGGGTTTGTTTTACATGACTACGAGTTGTTCGACTTCAATCTCTGGTTTGTTCCCGCCTTCAAATTCGCCAAACAGACGGACTTTAGTCGTGTGATCAATCGGAGTATTTAGCTGAATATCGTCATCGAGTTCGACCATCACTTCACCGGAACCATCGCTAAAGACAAACTTATCCGCGCGAACTTGACGCAATAAGTTACCTTCAACGACCACATCTTTTTCAGTAAACATATTGGAGTCGTTTAGCAAGGCATCCAATTTTTCCACAGTGACAGGACCGTTAAACTGCAAGTTTGATTGGTTTTGAGCGTTATCTTTCGCGAACGCGATAGAAGGAGCAATAGCTAAGGCGGCGATTGTTGCGATAATTGTATTCTTTTTCATGTTACATCCTCATCGGTTTGTTTTGATGGGGTCATTAAAACAGGGCTTGTTTGAACCAATGATGATTTCAACATTCATATTCTATTCATTTGCTTGAGTAAGTGGGGACGATGACGTTATGATTGTTCATCTTCCTCTATTCCTTACGAATGTTCATGAAATCAGCGATCCCATCTTTAATGGTTCAAGGCACCACTTCGGATGCCGGAAAAAGTGTCCTTGTGGCAGGTTTATGCCGTGTATTAGCAAGAAAAGGGATAAATGTTGCCCCATTTAAGCCACAAAACATGGCACTAAATAGTGCGGTAACCAAAGATGGCGGTGAAATAGGTCGAGCACAGGCCGTTCAGGCACAGGCGTGTAATATTGAGCCAACCGTACATATGAATCCGGTTTTGATTAAACCTAACAGTGATACAGGTGCTCAGATCATTTTGCAGGGTAAGGCGATTTCCAATATGGATGCGGCTGGTTTTCATGATTACAAGAAAGTGGCGATGGACACGGTGTTAGATTCCTTCTCTCGTCTGACTCAAGAATTTGATTCGATCATTATCGAGGGCGCGGGGAGTCCTGCTGAAATCAATTTACGAGAAGGCGATATTGCAAACATGGGTTTTGCTGAGGCCGCTGATGTACCAGTGATCATTGTTGCTGATATTGATCGTGGTGGAGTGTTTGCACATTTGTACGGAACACTTGCGCTACTTTCTGAATCTGAACAAGCGCGAGTAAAAGGATTTGTTATCAACCGTTTTCGAGGTGATATTCGTTTATTGCAATCGGGCCTCGATTGGCTAGAAGAAAAAACAGGTAAACCTGTACTTGGTGTACTTCCTTTTCTCCATGGTTTGACTTTAGAAGCAGAAGACGCGATCACTGCGCAGCAAGAGTTGCACTCTGAGGTAAAACTGAATGTTGTTGTGCCTGTTTTAACCCGGATTAGTAATCATACTGATTTTGATGTGCTGCGATTGAATCCAGACATCAATCTACGTTATGTAGGTAAAGGCGAAAAAATAGATAAAGCCGACCTGGTTATTTTGCCTGGGACCAAATCAGTGAGAGACGATCTGGAGTATCTAAGAAGCCAAGGGTGGGATAACGATATCTTGCGTCATATTCGTCTTGGTGGAAAAGTGATTGGTATCTGTGGAGGCTACCAGATGCTTGGAAACTTGATTGATGATCCAAACGGCGTCGAAGGCCAACCAGGTCAAAGCGAAGGACTTGGGTTGCTTGATATCACTACGACGCTAACTAACAGCAAACAGCTTACAAACACACAAGCACAGCTTTCTCTTAACGGCAAAACAGCCAATGTAAAGGGTTATGAAATCCACGTAGGGCGAAGTGAAGTACGGGGCCTGCAACCTCTTACATTCAGTTCCGGTGAAGCGGAGGGGGCGATCAGCGAGTGTGGCCAAATCATGGGAACCTACCTTCACGGGTTCTTTGACGAGGCAGATGTCTTAAGCCTGGTATCAGAATGGGTAAACGGCACCCAAATCAAACAACAAGACTTTGAAGAGTTAAAGGAACAAGGCATGAATCGCATCGCAGATGCGATAGAACAACATATGCGCCTTGATTTTTTGTTTAAATAGCACATTAACTGATTGAACTTTATATTCAAATAACCTGTTCTTTCGCTTGCCTTGTATTGGAGTATCTCTATGAAAGCATGGAAACAGCATGCTTGCCTTGCGGCAGTATTAAGCATTTCATTTTCAGCAAACGCAGCAACGAACCTAAAAGTGTATGCAGCCTCTTCTATGACGAATGCGATTAACGAGATCGCGCAAAACTTTGAAGAAAAGTATGACGTTTCTATCACTCCCGTTTATGGTGGTTCTTCTTCTATCGCTCGACAAATTATCAATGGCGCACCAGCGGATGTATTCATTTCTGCGAACACGAAATGGATGGATTATTTGGTCGATAAAGACGTCATTTTTCGTGACAATGTCACAAATCTAGTGCGCAATAGCTTAGTGTTGATTGCTCCCCAGTCTTCAGAATTAACCTCATTTAACTTTTCTGATGCAAAGGCATGGGAGAAGGCATTGCATGGAAATCGTCTTGCTTTAGGCAATCCGACGTCAGTACCTGCTGGTATGTACGCGAAAGAGTCATTGACTACACTGGGTGTATGGAAAGCGGTTCAAACTCACGTCGCACCAGCAAAGAATGTGCGCTTAGCTTTGGCGTTGGTTGAACGTGGAGAAGCGCCTTTAGGTGTGGTCTACAAAACCGATGCTCAGTTAACTGATAAAGTCAAAATTGTCGGCGAATTTGCGAGTGATACGCATGCGGCTATTGTGTACCCGGCTGCAATTGTGAATGATTCTACTGAGTCGGAGCAGTTCTTCCAATACCTAAAATCGGACGAAGCCGCACGCGTTTTTGCTCAATATGGCTTTCAGCAATAAACCGGCCTTCAATTATAGGAACGAAGCGTGACAGAACTGGAATACCAAGCCTTAATGTTAAGCCTCAAAGTAGGCGCGTACGCAGTACTTTGGCTGATTCCTCTCGGCGTTTTTCTTGCTTGGCTACTTTCTCGAAAAACGTTCTTTGGTAAATCGATTCTCGATAGCTTAATTCATTTACCACTGGTATTGCCGCCAGTGGTAATCGGCTATTTATTGTTGATTTCTTTAGGACGACAAGGGGTCCTTGGAAAGTGGCTCTATGAAAACTTAGGGGTAGTATTTAGCTTTAATTGGAAAGGGGCAGTAGTCGCTTGTATTGTCGTGGCTTTGCCTTTGATGGTTCGTTCAGTACGCTTAAGCTTAGATAGCGTCGACCCTAAATTGGAGCACGCAGCCTCTACGTTAGGCGCTTCTCCTTTAAAAGTGTTTCTCACCATCACGTTACCACTGACCATTCCCGGAATTATTACGGGCACGATGCTGTCATTTGCTCGTAGTCTTGGCGAATTCGGGGCGACGATCAGTTTCGTCTCTAACATTCCGGGTGAGACCCAAACGATTCCGCTGGCAATGTACAACTTTATTGAAACGCCAGGTGCAGAAATGCAGGCGGCTCGTCTGTGTATCATTTCTATCGCGTTAGCCTTGTCTACATTAATGATCTCTGAATGGCTAAATCGTAAAGCGGCAAGCAGATTGGGTGCGAAGCAATGACGATTAAAGTCCAATTTAAACAAATGCTTGGTGAGACTGACTTCGACATCAAACTTAAGTTACCCTGTAATGGAATTAGTGCCTTGTTTGGACGATCTGGTGCAGGTAAAACGACGTTGATTAACATCATCAGCGGATTGGTCACTCCAAGGCAAGGGTATGTTGCGGTTGGTGAGCATGTTTTGTTTGACAGTGAACAGGGAATCAACCTACCAACGCACAAGCGTGGTATTGGTTATGTGTTTCAGGATTCACGTCTGTTTCCTCACTATTCGGTTCAAGGCAATTTGTTATATGGCGTTAAAGAAAAAGATGACGAGTATTTTGATGCAGTCACCGAACTCTTGTCTATCAAACCGTTACTAAAGCGCTTTCCGGTATCACTTTCTGGTGGTGAAAAGCAACGTGTTGCGATTGCGCGCGCATTGCTATCTAAACCCAATTTGCTTTTGATGGATGAGCCACTTGCCTCACTCGATATGCCAAGAAAGCGTGAGGTAATGCCTTTTCTTGAGGAGTTGTCGGAGAAGGTAAATATCCCTATTATCTATGTCACACACAGTCTCCAGGAAATTTTAAGGCTTGCTCAGCACCTTGCAATTATTGACCAAGGTAAAATTTCGAGTTCAGGTAAGCTTGAAGAAGTGTGGGCTTCTCATGCTATGCGTCCATGGCAATCTTTCTCAGATCAAAGCAGCTTATTTGAAGGCCGGATTGCTGAACATCATGAACGTTATGCACTGACTTGTATCAGCCTTGCACCTAATGTATTCCTGTGGGTGCAAAAGATTGACGGAACACCAGACACGCCAATACGCTTGCAAGTGCGTGCCAACGACGTTTCTATCACGCTCGAGCAGCCCAAGGCGACGTCGATTCGAAATATTCTGCCTGCTATTGTCGATTCCATCGAAGTGTTTAACGCAGCCGATGACAAACAGAGTATTAATGTATCACTCAAGCTAGACGAGAAATGTTATTTGTGGGCAACGATCACACCGTGGGCCCTTGACGATCTCAACCTAAAAATTGGTAGCCGTGTTTTTGCACAAATTAAAGGTGTCAGTGTGACACAAAAAGATATGGCACTAGCGCCTCATTAACCGTTTAGACTGATTTACGCTTCATGATCAAAAAAGGCCGCAAAGTGCGGCCTTTGTTACTAGAAGAATGTCGGAATTACTTCGCGAATACTTCTTTGAATTCACGCTTAAGAAGTGGGTCACGACGTGCTTTCTTAAGTTGCTTAACCATGTCTTTCACACAGTTGTGAAGCACATTATCAAGTAGTTGAGCACGGTATTCTTCTTTATCTTCATCTGTCATGTTTTCTGGCAGATTAAGAGTCGGAAACTCTTCCATCACATTAATACCAGCGAATGCTTGGCCTACAGAAACTAGAGCATGAAACTGTTCAAAGTTGTCTAGAATGTTCTGTGCACTTGCTGGCATTTCGTCCCATGATTCACGTACCGCTTCTTCAGACACTTCATGGATAGAGGTAACCATTTCGAACATTTGCTCTGGAACTTCGTCAAATTCGATAACTTTACGTAGCTCTGGAGAAATGCTGGCTAGATCGATTTTTTTGCTTTCGCTGTTAGTTGCTTCTGACATGGTGTGTCTCTCATTACAAAAAGGCGGGAATATTAATACCAAATGCATCAAATAGCTATACCCATTAGTCCGCAAGATGACCAAAGTGAATGAGTTTGTTGAACTTCTGCTCACAGGCTATGATTAGATAGGGTAACGTCCAGTCTAACTGCTTTATGCAATGGATTCCGTGATATTCAAACAAAAATATAGCACTTAATTATGAGTCGAATGCAACAACTCTATGAGTATGGTATATGTTTAATAAAGACATAATTAAAAATGGAACGCGTTATGCAACCGACAGGGACATCGATGCGAATCCTTCTGGTTGACGATGTTCAGCTAGACAGGATGCAGTTGGCTATTCGTCTAAAGCAACTTGGACATATTGTAAAAGCCGTAGGTAGTGGACTAGAGGCGTTAAATACCTACGAGAGTTTTGATCCGGAACTGGTGTTACTCGATATATCAATGCCAGATATGAACGGTTTTGAAGTCTCTCTTCATATAAGAGAAACGTTTCCGGATTGGATCCCAATTATTTTCTTGAGTAGTCACGAAGAGCCAGAAATGATTGCTAAAGCCATAGACGCGGGCGGTGATGACTATTTAATTAAGCCGGTAGATAAACTGGTACTGAACTCTAAACTTATCGCAATGCAGCGTATTGCTCATATGAGACGAGAGCTTAAGCAAGCGACAGCTCAATTAGAGCAAGTTAATCAACTTTTGACTCAACAAGCGAATGAAGATGGCCTAACCAAACTCTATAACCGCCGTTATATCGACCATAAGTTGGAATCGATGGTTGCATGGCATGGCCGTCACAATATGCCAATGGCTTTGATTCTATTGGACGTCGATTTTTTTAAACCGTTTAATGATAATTACGGTCATATTGAAGGCGACCGTTGCTTGCAAGCGATTGCGAATCAACTAAAGGCGACGTTTTGTCGCTCTGGGGAATATGTAGGTCGATATGGTGGAGAAGAGTTTGTTGTGTTGCTAGGGTGTACCGACACTCAAACAGCAGAAAGAGAAGCCGAGCGTATACAAGAGGCTATGTATTTTCTCGATTACCCACATGAGTATTCTAGTGTGTCAAATAGAGTGACAGTGTCACAGGGTGTTTTTGTTTTTCAACCAACAGGGAAAGAAGTGCAATCAGACTTGTATGCAACCGTTGATAAAGCACTATATACATCAAAATCTTTGGGAAGAAACACACATACTGTAGTTAATTCTTTTTAAAACAAAGTCTTATGAATACCACTTTTTTGTTGCGTTGTCACGTTTTGGTAATTCTTTTAAAGTTAACTCAAGTAAGATAAGCAAACAGTACGAACGGATGTCGCAATCGGGCGTATACCTTATACCTTTGATTAGATAGATAACATCGGGATAGTGGCAACGATGAGTGCAGTTGTTATGCTGATGGGGAAGTTCGGTTTTGTTTTAAACCCGGACAAGCTTGTTAACTTTCACTATTGGTGAGGGTCTAACGAAGCTTTATGCAGTTACGTCCGGCCTTTTTCGCTTTGTAAAGTGCTTCGTCCGCTAATTTAATGACGTCCAGAGGAGCTTGCCCATTCCGGCTATCAGCAACTCCGAAACTTGCGGTAACAAAAACCGACTTTCTTTTCGAACTGTTGCTACCACGACGTTTTTGTCCTTGTTTATGGTTCTCAGGGCGAGATTCTTCATCGCGTAATATCATCTCGTATTCTGCAATCGATTTACGAGCTTCTTCCAAAAAGTTCTTACATTCGTCAGCGTATTTGCCTTTGAAAACGATGGTAAATTCTTCTCCGCCAAATCGATAAACTTTTGCGCCGCCTGGGGTTTTAGTGAGGCGCGAAGCGACCATTTTTAGAACGTCATCACCAGTATCGTGACCGTAGGTGTCGTTAAACTTTTTAAAATGGTCAACATCAAGCATTGCGATCGTGAACTTCTTACCCATGTGTTTTAGATCGAGATCAAGTGCACGTCTGCTCGGAATCAGCGTTAGGCTATCGGTGAAAGCCAGTTGATGGCTAGCGGAAGCGGCATAAATAATGATAAGCAGCCCTGTTAGCGTAAACATGGTGCTTGATATGTACTGCACATCAAAGAAAATGAACGTCGCAGACGCCAATACCATGGCAGAGTAGGTCATCGCATGGATAATTTCATTCTTCTTTAAAACAAGAATTCCAAGAAAACAGACAATACCCACGCAATATAAAACAAGAATTAAAGGCAGTTTAGAGACCGTCGGTACAATAAATAAAATACCGCTTGTCCATTGTTCAAACCCTCCTTCAACGTAATATGCTAGCGTTAGATAAGACCAAAGAACGAACATTGCTAACATCAAGATGTAAGTCAACATGGCTCTGGAGTCAAAACCTTCTTTACTAAACAAAAATACCGTAAGAAACGAGACAGGAAGTAACGTGGCTAAAATGGTTAGCTCAAGTAAAGCGGTACCACTTTGAAGCGGGACTTGTAGGCGGTGCTGTATCACGAAATAGGCTAGCAACATTGCCAAGCACACCATGGACTCTCTGCCTTGCTTAAATGAATAACAAAGGAGTAGCGCACAACCTAATAGTATATACGGCAAGTTTGCGGCAATGCCCCAGTTTGCCTGAGTCATCTGAATAATGCTGTCCATGCCCGAACTCACTATGCCCAGTAGCAAAAAAGGGAATAAGAATCTGAAGCCTGATGAAGTCATTGACGATGAGGACATCTATTACAAACTGCCTGAAAATAGTTGACTATATAATTGGTTAGGTAAATCGTTTTATCAATATGGATATTTATCCGTTATTGAATTTCGAACTTTGAGAACTAGCAAGAATACGTCTATTTGTTCCTTTTCCCAAGTATTTTGGAAGACATTACGGCAAAAAGAGAGAGATTGATTAAATTAAGAGCAATCAATAAGTTGTTATAAACAAGTCGTTGCTATACTCATTTCATAGGAAAAAGGAGATTTACAGATGCAGATAAGCTCAGATGTGCACAATTACATGGAAACCTTAGTAGGCCAGGTTCTCAGTTTGCCCGAATTTTTAGAACAGTATGACAACGAACAGTTAGCCGATATTGCTTGCCTTGCGCTTATCCAGCTCAAGCCTGTCTATATCCGTCATGATATTGATTTTTTGTCTTCACTTCCTGAACAAAAATTAGGCCAGTTTAAGCAAAGCGCGGATATAGCGGTGAAAAACGCCGCAGAAATGGTGAAAGAAGACAGGCGTAAGAACCGAGAGTATGATGTGCCTGTAATTTTTTCCCATACTAGTTATGATGATGATAAAGAGTTGGATTGGTATGAAAAACCGATCCTTAACGTTAATATTAAGTAAGAGTCGCTCAGTTGACTAGTGAGCTGACCCAAGGAGGAATCGTGGGATTTTTTTCGCGTTTGTTTGGTGGTAGTGAGAAAACGGTTGAAGCCAAAAATATCGAACCAGTTGAATATAAAGGTTTCCTTATTTACCCAGAGAGCCTTTCAGAGGGCGGACAATATCGCATCGCTGGTCGAATAGAAAAGCATGACAATGATGAAGTGAAAACACATCGGTTTATTCGCTCCGATTTGCTTGGCTCAGAGCAAGATGCCAATGACCTTATGTTGAAGAAATCTCAAATGTTTATTGATCAAATGGGCGATAAAATCTTCGACTAGCAATTTACTGCAATTTGATTCCAGTCATCTTAAAAAGAGCCATTAGTGTATATGCTAGTGGCTCTTTCTTTTTAACGCTTAAATCTCTGTTAAGTCAGTATTTAATCGTTACCTGATTAGACCTCAGTCTAGTACGGTGTTGCGTTGTTATTTTTCGTGCACAGAGCGACAATCATTCATTACTTAGCGTTATATGTAATGAAATTTAGTATTTAAATTACAAAACACTTGAAGTAATGAGACGCGTTCGATACAAACAGAATAATAACAGGGCTGTTAGTCAAGGTGTTATTGTGCAAATGGGTGTCCCCAAACATCATCTTTCGTTTGCAATTGTCTTGCGTGGTAAACAGATAGAAATAAAAAAGAATTAGAGTAGAGCGACGCTCTGTTTTGGGACTAATTTATTGATATGTATACAAGGAGTATGCGTTTTGCAAATCGGTGTACCTAAAGAGATACTCGCGGGTGAATCGCGAGTGGCTGCATCGCCGAAGTCGGTTGAGCAGTTAATAAAATTGGGATTCGATGTCGCGATTGAATCCCAAGCGGGGGTGCTAGCGAGTTTCGATGATGCCGCTTATGAAGCAGCTGGTGCGAAAATCCTTTCTAGTGAAGAAGTTTGGGCATCTGGCCTTATTTTAAAAGTTAATGCGCCAATTGTGGATGATGAGCAAGGCATTGACGAAATTGCGTTACTGCAAGATGGAGCAACACTGGTTAGCTTTATTTGGCCGGCTCAAAATGCTGAGTTGATGGAACAACTTTCAAGTAAGAACATTAACGTTCTTGCCATGGATTCCGTTCCTCGTATCTCACGTGCACAAGCCTTAGACGCGCTATCTTCGATGGCTAATATCGCTGGTTATCGTGCAGTGGTTGAGGCAGCTCATGAGTTTGGTCGTTTCTTTACAGGTCAAATTACGGCTGCCGGTAAAGTACCTCCAGCGAAAGTATTGGTTGCGGGTGCTGGCGTCGCTGGCTTGGCGGCTATCGGTGCTGCAGGTAGCTTAGGTGCCATTGTCCGTGCGTTTGACGTCCGCCCAGAAGTAAAAGAGCAAGTTGAATCGATGGGCGCTGAGTTCCTGACCGTTGACTTTCAAGAAGAGTCAGGCTCTGGGGATGGCTACGCAAAAGAAATGTCTGATGACTTCAACAAAAAAGCGGCAGAGTTATACGCAGAGCAAGCTAAAGATGTTGATATCATTATTACGACCGCGCTCATCCCTGGTAAACCTGCGCCGAAGTTGATCACCAAAGAAATGGTCGACAGCATGAAAGCGGGCAGTGTAATTGTCGACTTGGCAGCTGCTAATGGTGGTAACTGTGAATATACAGTGAAAGACCAAGTTATCATGACGGATAACGGCGTAAAAATTGTTGGTTACACTGACATGGTTGGTCGTTTGCCAACACAATCTTCTCAGCTTTACGCGACAAACCTTGTCAATCTTCTAAAACTGCTGTGTAAAGAGAAAGATGGCAACATCAATATTGATTTTGAAGATGTTGTTATCCGTGGCGTTACCGTGGTGAAAGAAGGTGAAGTTACTTGGCCAGCGCCACCAATTCAGGTTTCAGCTCAGCCGCAAGTGAAACAAGAACAGCCTGTGAAGCCAGAGCCTAAAGTAGAAGAACCTACGTCTCCAACGAAGAAAATTATTGGTATGGCAGCGGCTGTTGGAGCCTTTGCATGGGTTGCATCGGTTGCTCCAGCAGCGTTTCTTTCTCACTTTACTGTATTTGTTCTAGCGTGTGTTGTCGGATACTACGTAGTATGGAATGTTACCCATGCACTTCATACTCCACTAATGTCAGTAACGAATGCTATCTCTGGCATTATTGTCGTTGGTGCATTACTGCAAATTGGACAAGGTAATGGCGTCGTTTCATTCCTATCTTTTATTGCCGTATTGATCGCGAGTATCAATATCTTCGGTGGTTTCACCGTCACCAAGCGTATGCTTGAAATGTTCCGCAAAGATAAATAGGAGTCACAATGTCTGCAGGATTAGTACAAGCAGCTTACATTGTTGCTGCATTATTTTTCATCATGAGTTTGGCGGGGCTTTCAAAGCAAGAGTCTGCTCGTAATGGTAACTACTACGGTATCGCTGGTATGACGATCGCGCTAATAGCGACGATCTTTAGCCCAGATGCGCAAGGTTTTGGTTGGATCATTATCGCGATGGCGATAGGTGGTGCGATCGGTATTTTCTATGCGAAGAAAGTAGAAATGACCGAGATGCCAGAACTGGTTGCGATTCTACACAGCTTTGTAGGTTTAGCTGCGGTTTTAGTTGGCTACAACAGTTACCTAGATGCGCCAGAAGCAGCAACACATGCTGAGCATGTTATCCACCTTGTAGAAGTATTCTTGGGTGTGTTCATCGGTGCCGTAACTTTCACCGGTTCAATTGTCGCATTTGGTAAGCTGCGTGGTGTGATTTCTTCGTCGCCACTTAACCTGCCTCATAAGCACAAAATGAACCTCGCAGCGGTTGTTATTTCTACGCTTCTTATGATCTACTTCGTAAAAGCAGATGGCAGCATGTTCGCTCTTATTGTGATGACTTTGATCGCGTTCGCATTCGGCTACCATTTAGTCGCTTCAATCGGTGGTGCTGATATGCCAGTTGTTGTCTCTATGTTGAACTCATACTCAGGTTGGGCAGCAGCGGCAGCAGGTTTCATGCTCGCAAATGATCTATTGATTGTAACAGGTGCTTTGGTAGGTTCATCAGGTGCGATTCTTTCTTACATCATGTGTAAAGCAATGAACCGTTCGTTTATCAGTGTTATTGCCGGTGGTTTTGGTCAAGAGATAGTGATTTCAGGTGACGAAGAGCAGGGCGAATATCGTGAAACAACGGCTGAAGAAGTTGCAGAGATGTTGAAGAACTCAAAATCAGTAATCATCACTCCAGGATATGGCATGGCAGTAGCTCAGGCACAATACCCTGTTCATGAAATTACTGATGTACTTCGTTCACAAGGTATTGAAGTTCGCTTTGGGATTCACCCAGTAGCGGGTCGTCTACCGGGGCATATGAATGTGTTACTCGCTGAAGCAAAAGTACCGTATGATATCGTTCTTGAAATGGATGAAATCAATGATGACTTTGCAGAAACCGATACCGTATTGGTTATCGGTGCTAACGATACGGTCAACCCAGCCGCACTGGAAGATCCGAACAGCCCAATCGCTGGTATGCCCGTATTGGAGGTATGGAACGCGAAAAACGTAGTGGTATTCAAGCGCTCAATGAATACTGGTTACGCAGGAGTACAGAACCCACTGTTCTTCAAAGAAAATACATCAATGCTATTTGGTGATGCGAAAGAAAGTGTTGAGTCTATTTTTAAAGCACTTTAACCATTCTTGATTTAAAACTATACAGGGTCAGCAATCGCTGGCCCTTTTTTGTTCCGTTTCAATGTTATAGTAATGCAAATCCTTCTGTTAGCAGATGTCAATTGCTTGTAGATTGATGTATAGTTTTGGCTAATGTAACAAGTGACGGTAACAGTTTGATTAAAAAGTTTTTGCTCGGTTTTGCAACTGTATTGCCGCTTTTTTCGGCACCTGCATTTTCCGATTCACTACCAGAAAGAATAGATACGTTTACAGAGCTATTTAACTATGAAGTAGCTCTTAAGTCGTACGATATTCGTATTCTGCAATCAAATTATCCTACCAAGTTACTTGCGCCAGATTCGCTTCTGCCGCAAACGTCTGACTATCCGTTAAAAGATATCCAACAGCTTTACAGCTTGGCGAATACTTGTCGTGGCAAATTACCATTAAGTCCTTTAATTACTGAGCCTTTAGTATTTACAAGGGCGATTTGTAAAGGGACGCAGCTGACACCTCGTTGGTTCTCGCGTAGTGGTCTCATTCACCCTGGTGGTGGGACGTATGCGGCACGTTATGTGGATAAGTATCCAGAACTCAAACCCAAACTATCTCAGTACATGCATATAAAAGAGCGTGATAACGAGGAAGGGGATGAGTTGCTAGAAAGCTTGAAAAACATGGATGACGACGCCATTAATGCTTTGATTGCAGGCGCGAGCATGTTTATTGAAGGTAACGAACTTTGGTTAAGACGTGGTGACCGTTACTTTGTTTTCGAGAAAGATATCTGGCAAGAGAACGTAGCGAATGCGGGTCTGTCATACGCTCTAGCGTCTCAAAGCAAAAGTTGCTTTGTTAAACGAGGTAATATTTGTTGGGATGTAGAAGATCACTCGCAAGTTTTGCGGATCAGTATGATCATACTGGTAATCGCCAATATTCTTTTGGTGATTGGTTGGGCGGTGTACCGTTGGAATAGTAAGCGAGAAGAACTACGTAGTAGAATGCTCGTGTTGCAAATTTTAACGCATGAGCTCAGAACACCGATTGCATCTCTGTCACTAACGGTTGAGGGCTTTCGTCGAGAGTTCGAGCATTTGCCTGAAAGTGTGTATGACGAATTCCGCAGATTGTGTGAAGATACGCGCCGCCTGCGTCAATTGGCAGAAGCGAGTAAAGATTATTTGCAATCTGATAACCAAATGCTTGCAACAGACTGGGTACCATCCGTTGCAGATTGGTTAGAATTTAAGATCGAAGAAGAATTTGATAGTGCCGTGCTTTTTAACATCAATGAAGATGTGGCTGCTAAAGTTAATGTGTACTGGTTAGGAACTTGTATCGATAACTTGCTTCGTAATGCGCTTAAGTACGGTGTCGCACCGGTTGAATTGGATGTCTCAACTAGTGAAGAAAAAATAGTATTCCAAGTCCGAGATGCAGGAGGCCTAACGGCTAAAGATTGGGCAAATTTGAAGAAACCGTTCGTAAGTAAGAGCGGGTTAGGACTTGGATTAACAATCGTTGAATCTATGGTAGGCCGCATGGGCGGAAAAATGTCCTTAATGGGACCACCTACAACTTTTATATTGGAGATACCTTGTGAAACAGACACTGCTTCTCGTTGAGGACGATAAAAACTTGGCTGACGGCCTGTTAGTAAGCCTGGAACAAGCAGGATATGAGTGTTTACATGTGGAGCGTATTGCAGACGTAGAGCCACAATGGAAAAAAGCTGACTTGGTAATTCTCGATCGCCAACTCCCAGATGGTGACTCTGTACAATGTCTCCCAGAATGGAAACAGATTAAAGACGTACCAGTTATCTTGTTAACGGCACTTGTTACCGTAAAAGATAAAGTTGCAGGCCTTGATTCCGGCGCGAACGACTACTTAACAAAGCCTTTTGCTGAGGCGGAGCTTTTTGCGAGAATCCGTGCACAGCTACGAGCACCGGATTCAGCAGAACAAAGCAACGCTGATAAAGTGATTACAAAAGACTTAGAGATTGACCGCTCGACTCGTGAAGTGACTTATAAAGACGAGCTAATTACGCTTACTCGAACAGAGTTTGATTTGCTGCTATTTTTGGCGTCAAACTTAGGTCGCGTGTTTACTCGTGATGAGCTGCTTGACCACGTTTGGGGTTACAATCACTTCCCGACAACACGTACGGTTGATACACATGTACTACAGCTTCGTCAAAAACTGCCAGGACTGGAAATTGAAACACTTCGTGGTGTTGGCTACAAGATGAAAGCATAAGTCGTAATGAAAATACTACTCCCTGTAGTTGTCTCATTAGCGTTAGTGAAACCAGTCCATGCGATGGACTGGTTTCAAACTAACACGCCTTTAACACAGGCACATCAACACTTACTTGAAGATGATCTTGCGGGTATGTTCAACTCTCTTGTTGAACTCTGGCAAACGGAACCAAGTAAAGATTTGACTCCTCACCTTAATGATCTTCTTGGTCAGTCACTATCTAAAAACTGTGGCAAGGCTCTCACTGGTGTAACGCTGCCTGATTGGATAAGTGGTGTGAACGTTATTCGTCAGACTATTCAAAGCCCTGGGCGAGATACATTTAGATTGGTGATCAAGCTAAGAGCTACAACTGACATCGAAAATATTTCATTTAATCGATGGGTGGATGATTCTATATCCGCGGACAGTTCATTCAGCTATGAACAACAGCCGAACGGGACAGAACTTGCCAACGAGCGTAGTTACTCGAAACGCTATAACTTAACAGGCAAGCTTGAAGCTGGTTTATATCACTTAACCGTTGTTTCTACTGATAAACAAGAGTATCGAACTTGGGTAATACTTGGAGATTCAAACTCTTCTCAATATGTTCGTTGGACATCTAAAGAGAATTGGAAAGTAGAAAAGAGCGCACTTCGTAATCCCCATTGTCCATTACCGCAACTTGAAGTTGGTTTGTATGACTACATTGATGGCCAGTACGAGCAAATGTGGAAAAAGACTTATGAGTCTAACTATCCAAATTCATTGGAGCTAGCGGGTGTCCCAAACGATAGATACGTATTGGCGGTAAGTATCAATAGTCGCCGTTGGCAGGGCGATATAATTGTTGAGCAGGCTCAAACTATTAGCCGAACCTATGATCTTTCCCAGGAAGAATAGTTAAAGAAATACTACTTGTGCCGATAAAGGTTCAGGACGAACTAAAATCACAAGTGTAGTATGAAAAACAAATATAAAATTCTTGCCACTTCTGTTGCTACTATTCTTTTCGCTAATGCTGCCTCTGCTGCTACTTATGCGATAGAGGCTCGTAGTGATGCAATGGGTGGCGTTGGTACCGTATCAGCAACTTATCTAACTGCGCCTTTTTTCAACCCCGCTCTTACTGCGATTTATCGTCGAAATGACGATGCAGGCATGATCGTGCCAAGTTTTGGTGGCAGCTACGATGATCAATATGATCTAGTTGATGAGATCGAACGCATCAGCAAATTAACAGACGTCGATGAAATCAAAAAATCGATGGATGCTATCGATGGGAAAAAGACAGACTTTGATCTTGGTGGTGTCGTTGCCATTGGTATCCCCAACAAATTCTTATCTGCAACTGCATACGGTAAGCTATACACTGAATCATTCGTACAACCAAATGTTGATACCTTAGGTACTAATCCATTAGATGATAGCTATGTACAAGGTGTTTCTATTGGCGTGGCTGAAGCTGGTATTTCACTTGCTAAATACACTAATTTCATGAACCAACACCTTTCTTTTGGTGTTACTCCTAAACTTCAGCGTATATACACGTACTCATACGCCACGAGTTTTCAGAATTTTGATACTAAAGACTTACGTGAAAATGAGACCGCGGAAACGATGTTTAACTTAGACGCAGGCGCACTTTGGTTCTTTGGCCCATATCGTCTCGGTATTTCAGCAAAAAATTTGATTGGAAGAGACGTTAAAACAAAATCATTCCAGTATGGCAGTGATACGATAAAATCATACGAATATAGCATGCGTCCTGTATACACTGTTGGGGCTGGGATTGTTGCCGATTACTTTACGATGAGTGTTGACTACGATCTCAACGAAGAAAAACGTTTTTCATCCTTTGATGATAATACGCAAATGATTCGAGCTGGTATTGAATTTGATATTTTGCGTCAAATGGCATTACGAGCAGGGTATATGAAGAACTTAGCTCGAAGTAATGACGAAGGAACCATGACTGCTGGTATCGGGTTGTCTCCACTTAAGTTGTTCGAATTGGATATCGCAGCTCAGTACACAAACGAGAACGCTATGGGGGCATCCATTAATTTCCTTGCTACCTATTAATTGAATCGTTATAGTCAGCTCCTCAAAATGAGGAGCTTTTTATGTTTGACGATTTACCCCCTCTATCTCACCAAGAGCAACAACAAGCTGTAGAGAGAATTCAAGAATTGATGGCGAAGGGCACAAGTACTGCAGAAGCTATCAAAATTGTTGCAGAACGGATTCGATCTGAGTACGCAGAAAAACAACAGCAACAAAACTAATCAATTCATGGACAGGGCATACGCCCTGTTTTTTTGCCTTTCTATTTTCTATTCCTTTACATTCCCAAACACCACCCTGGTTACGCTGTAACTACAATTTACTATACCTATATGATTTTAATCTTGTTCAATTACCTTTAAGACTAAATAGTGAGTTGGTAAAATTTTACCTCATTATGTTAACCTTGGTTTGCATAGTGCAGGTAATTAGGCATTTTTTAAAGAACTTATAAATTAAACTCTATTATATCAATTGTTTACCTCGGTCTTTTAATCTGCCAACCATATTGGTCGCGATTGATCTTGTAATTTAATTACAAAGCCCAAGAGAGCTTCGTTCTCAGACAGAAGATTATGCTAAAAAAAGAAAAAAGAGACACCGTAACTTATAACGATAATTAAACTAGAGTTATTAAATAAGCGATATAAGAACAGTAAGCACTCGCAGACATATGTAATAGATGAATCGAAATTCATCTTATTGAGCTGCTTTTTTAGCCGAAATACGTCTCCTGGATTTGAGCGGAGCGTTACATATTGAATATGCTTAATCTAAAGTAGTTTTACTAAACTAGGCGACGTTGAAGTGGATAATATGAATCCTCAAGAGTAGTAGAAATCAAGAGCAGTAACGCGCATTACAACGTAACGTTTCCTGGCATCCTTCCTGTTAAATAGTCCGATAATTAGAGAAGAAATTGGAAAAACATCGTTTATCTTTGGATGAGAGGAAGCAACAAGGTTGCAATGAAAACTATTTGCCTGTTTTAAACTAAACTCCTTTAACTATCATGTAGCAGTAGTTTTGATGTTGTGTTCGCTCTATGTGGACTAGACTTAATATGAGAACAAAAACTAACCTAGGGAGGAATGATGGGTTATAAGCACGTTTTGGTTGCTGTCGACTTATCTCAATCTAGCCAAGCCGTTATCGAAAAAGCAATAATGCAAGCAGATAACTCAAGCAGCAAACTCTCATTTGTTTACGTAGATGTTGATCGGATAGTCATGGAAGCGAAGGAAGAGCAAGAATTGGAAAGAAGGCTGCAAGAGCTCGCTGATAAATGCTTATACCCAGTAAACGAGACTATGGTAGTAATCGGCGATCTTCATATAAAACTATCGGGAATCGTCAAAAAAGAGGGGATAGATTTAGTTGTCTGTGGCCATCATCACAACTTATTGAGTCGCTTTTTTTCATCGATACCAAAGGTTGTGAACGAGGTTGAAGCTGATTTATTAATCGTCTATTTAGATGAGTGATCGACAACTCTTGTTCGCACTCATCATTTTTTTGTCACTAAAAAGCCGAACATAAACGTTCGGCTTGGTATATCGGTGAGAATAAAAGTTTTTAGCCAGGAATGATTGATGCCTCATGAGATAAAACAGATGCAGACTCCGCGTTTGACTGCAGATCAAAATGTACGTTAACTTGCACGCCTTCTCGCTCAAAAGTGACATCATCAAAATCGGTCATAGCGATTTTGAATCCATTTCTAGCAAAAAAGCCAGTCACCATAGTTCGCTGCTTAATTTCTAATGCAGACGCGAGTAGCTTATCCATGGCATTCTCCTTGGTTATTGTGGGGATATGGGTAGAAGATACACATAGATTGGTATGAAATCAATTTTATATAAAGTTGCTTTTGATGAAAATTTTAATGTAAGTCAATCTATCGTTTACCCCACGTGATTTATTCCACGCAAAACCTTGATAACAAGACGGCAGAGCACCTCACATTGTGATAGCAAGCATAAAGATGGGGGTGTTAATAAATACCGCCGAAACAATATGTTACAAAGATTAGCGTTAGGCCTAGTTGAGTAGACAACGCAAAATTCTAAATCTGAACAACCGCCCTAAAATGACTCACTCTTCAATACTTGTGATAACTCAGACCTAATAAAAGTAGATATCTCAGCTAGCTTTCTTGGCAAAGGGTTTTGATAAGGGTAGGCAATATACATGGAACGTTCTATATCAAAAGTTTGCGATATTCGGATGTTTTTGTCTATATAGTTACTTTTAATAAGATAGTTTGGAATGACACCAACCCCAACTCCCTCAGAAACAAAGTTTATTAAAATAGAGGTGTTATCAACTTCGATAACATCAGTATATTGATTTTTAATTGATTCCTTATTCGAATGATGTTTGTAGATTAATAGTGTTTTGTTGTTGGCATTACTTACCCTAGATATCAAAACATCACTATAATCACCAATTTTATGTGCAATAAGAGTGTCATCAATAACATTATTAAGCCTAATCGCTAAATCTACATTGCTTTCTAATAAATTTTCTACATTGTTACTTGACGATATTTCAAAATCAACTTTTGGATATCGTTCTTGTAAGTCTTTAAGAACAGAACCAAAAATAGAAGAGGCTATAGAGTTGGGCATTGTGATTTTAAACTTTCCATCAATGCATTCACTCAACGAGCTAGCTCTGTAATTTAACTCGTGCAAACTCTCTAACGTCTTGATAGCAAGCTCTCTAATGCTTTCGCCATGATCAGTTAAAACGAGTTTCCTTGTTGTCCTGTGGACGAGTGTTACACCAAGTTGTTTTTCTAATGCTGCTAGCTGCCTGCTGACTTGAGCTTTCGACTTTCCAAGTTCTTTTGATGCCTCTGTAAGAGAGAGGTGTTTACAAATGGCTGCAAAGCAGATCAACTCATTGTTCATCAATTCCATGATTGTTACCTTTTTGCAACTCTGAGTCACGTTGTCTTTTAACTGGTGGGAAAGTATAACTTGCTTCATCGGAGGGGGACAATGATATTTAAAAGCCGCCATGAAATAAAGGCAGACTACTATCTTAATAAAATCATATTGAATATTAAGTTAAACCGATATCCTGAAGAAATTAACTCAATCGGATTAAATATAGAAAATAAAGATTTAAAAATAAAGAATTTGTCTCGTGAAATTACTAAGTTGGATTCGGGTGATTTAATTGTTGATTGTGCATCATTGATAATGACTCATTACATATCGAAAAAAGTAATAATAAAAGTTGAAATTGATTTTTTAAATTATAAAGTTAAACGTGTAAGGATATTAAAATATGAAGACTGCAATACAAAATTCGAAAAGATCTGTTTATCAGAAAGATACATTGTATAGAATAATAAATAATATTAGTACTTTGTATACCAAATCACTAGTAAAATTATTTGGTGAAGAGTTGAGAATCCATCATTGCAAACATAAGATTAATGTAAGAACCACTAACGAGTTGAGTGAACATATGAAGAAAGATCTAGGTATAGATTGAAAAGTAGAGAGTTTACATCTGTTAGATTCCTTGTTCCTATAAAGATAATCTAGTACTTACACGTTAGGGTTAAGCAAACGCGTATCCATGTTGACTCATATTGAATGAGCAAGATGCAAAACCAACGTGCATGGTGTCGGACGTAACCAAAGATACAGTTCAAGTGGTCGCTGTGGTGGAATCGAAGTTCATGGCCCATACAAGACAGCTGATGAAGCCTGCAAGGTCGCAAAAGCCAAATACGGGGTAAGCAAGCTGACATCGCCACTGCTAATCTTTTAACCCTGGAGTGCGTATTATATGTGTTATGTTAAATTGTATGTCGTCGTACGCTAAATGCTGTCTGAGTATGCTCCTATTCCCCTGCAGATTTTAAATTTAAGGGCCTTACTGTGAGCATTAAACATAATCGTTATTTACCATAAAATAGCTAATATCGATCTATCAATCTACGATTGCTTGCCCTTCAATTAGCAACTTATAAAAAATGGCGTCTATTTCTTTAGACGCCATTTTTGTTTACTGGAAATATTAAATTAGCCACCGGCTAATTTGACTGTCATGCCTTTCTTTTCAAGATGTGCCTTGATCTTGTCTCTAGCATCACCTTGAATCTCGATATTGCCATCTTTTACAGAGCCACCACAGCCACAGACTTTTTTGAGTTCTGCCGCTAATAACTTTAAAGGTGCATCATCCAAGTCTAAACCTGTAACAATGCATACGCCTTTACCTTTACGGCCTTTCGTTTGGCGCTGAATCCGAACAACACCATCGCCTTTAGGGCGAGATACTTTTTCTTCTTCCGGTTTAATTCGACCGGTCTCTGTTGAATATACCAGAGTCATTCTATTGTTTCTTTTGTTGTTGAGCTTGCATCGCTTTTTGCTTTGCAACCAAATAAGCTTCGATATGGCGTTGAATAGCGGCTTTACTGCCCTTAATCAGTTTACCATTAAACATACAGTACCAAGAGTTAGGTTGGCCTGTATCGTTTTGAATAGTATAGCCGTTAAAGACCTCTGATTTTGCAACACCAGTTTGCTGCACTCTTTGCCCGAGTGAAGCAAACTCTTTGGGATCAATAATCGATGCGGTGTCACACCACCAATCAATGCTTTTCTTTACCGCCGTCAAACTGCCCTGTAAAACGTGGTTCTTGATTTTAACCTTCCAAACACTGCCATCTGATCCGACTGACTGCAGGTTAAAACCTCTATAATTTGAAATCGCCATACCACTGAGTCATCTGTTTAATGCGTTGATATAATCATAATTGCTACTGAGCAATATTCAAATACGGCTTGAATAATCCTTGCTCTAGAAAACAACTTGTATCATAAAACGCGTCTCGATAACGTTAATCACTTTGCACTGTTTATACAATCTTCCAAGAACTCATGAAATTTGTGCCCGTTGTTTTGAAGCATTTTAGGGAACATTGAGATCGGAGTCATTCCTGGAAATGTGTTTACTTCGTTTAAGTAAATCTCATCATCTTCCGTTAGGAAAAAGTCGATACGAGATAAATGACGAAGATTCATTTGTTTAAATACCGTCTCTGACGCGTGTTGGATGGAATCTAATTGTACTTGAGTTAGATTCTTCGCCTCAACTTCTGTGAGCGAGTGACTTGAACTGCTGTACTTTTCATCGTACGAGTAAAAAGCACCATCAGGCGCGATGACCTCGCCTGGCTTAGTGATATGTAGTTGGCCATTCATCTCATATGCAGCAACTTCAAGTTCTCGAGGTTTTACTGCTTTCTCAACCAACACTTGGTCAGAAAACCCAAAAGCATCATTTACTGCATTAGAAAGCTTGTCTTTTCCTGTGACACTGTAACAGCCAACGGAAGAGCCTTGGCGAGCGGCTTTAACAAAAACTTTTCCCCACTTTTCAAAGGCTTTATGAGCTTGAACGTGAGCTTCTTCATCGTTTCGCGTTAAGAATAAGTATGGCGTATTGGGTATGCCGATAGCGTCGTACCAAAGCTTAGATGTGATTTTATTGAAACTATTGCTACTCGCTTCTGGCCCGCAGCCAAGATAAGGAATACCTGCGATTTCAAACAGAGATTGAATGTCGCCTGTTTCGCCAGGAAAACCATGTATACAAGGCACGATGAAATCAATGGTTTGATTAGATTCACTTGAGCACAACTGCTTGGTATTGAGATCCAGGTAAACCAACTCACCTTGGTTGGTCATCCAACCTTCGTTTTTTATTTCTACGCGTGTAACGTGAACGTCTTCAATAAGATTTAGTTGTTGTTCGACAAAGTTTGCAGACAATAATGAAATCTCGTGCTCAGAAGAGCCACCGCCGCATAGTAAAAGAATATTTTTAATCATGAATCCATCTTTCCGTGACCTACAAAAGATACTATTTATTATGATAAACCTTTGAAGTGTGACGTACAGTAATTTTAATGTGAGGAATGTTGTTCGAATAGGATTTGAGCAAATAAATAAGGGAGCTATTCGCTCCCTTATTTTATGTGTTAATTTAATTTGTTAAGCGTTGGGTAAGCTGAGTTTTTGATCGCATCAATGCTTTTAACAAATGGCCTTAACTGCTGAAATTGAGCTGGCAAAGTCGAAATCGCTTGCTTGGCTTCTGCGCTTGTTGCGTAGTCTCCGTATAAAACTGAGAACCACTTAGTACCGTTTACAACTTTGTAGTTTTCCCAAATTGGCTGACCGTTCTGTGGCAGCTTATTTGCAAACTGATCGACTTTAGCTTGGCTACCCACAGCTGCGACTTGAATGGTATAGCCGAATCGTTGAATGCCAGCTTGCTTTTTACTTGGTGGTACGATCTTAACTGGCTTCGCCTGCTCTTTTGGCGTTAGCTTGACTACTTTCTTTTCTTCAGGCTTTGCCGTCATTTTCACAACAGTTGGTTGTATGTCTTTTTCTACTACAGCGTTTTCAGACGCCATAATTGGTTTAGAGATACGATCTGATTTGTAGTCCTCTCGGTAACTTTCTGAGGTCACATCCGTGATGTAAGTTTCAGATGCACAAGCAGAAAGCAGAACTGACAAGCCGATGATTGCGATTTTTTTCATGAAGTAACAAATGCTCTGGATAAATATTACGATAAATCATGCCGATAGCAGGGCCGTTTATCAAGCATCAAATACAATAATCTGTGATTTTGATGTGATGAATAACACAAACTCCATAAGCATCGTACACATTTTCTGCAATGTCTGGTCTGAAGATGTTTTATCAGTAAATTATTCGTTTATGATTGATATGAAACCGAGAAGCCAACGTGACTTACAAACGGCTAGGAGTCAGCATGAATAAACTAAATAAACTCTTTAAACCCAACTCTGTGGCCGTTATTGGGGCATCTCAAAAAGCATTGCGAGCAGGACATGTTGTGATGCGCAACCTTCTACAAAGTGGATTTGGTGGCGCGATTATGCCAGTAACGCCGCGATATAAAGCCGTATCTGGCGTGATCGCTTACCCTGATGTAGCTTCCCTGCCCTATACGCCAGATATTGCAATTTTGTGTACGAACGTTTCACGTAACGAGCAATTGCTTAAAGAGCTAGATGAGAGAGGCACACCGTTTGCGATTGTTATCTCTGATGACCCTAAGCCTTTAGATATCTCATCATTGAACATTCGAGTTTTAGGCCCAAACAGCTTAGGTATCATTCTTCCTTGGCACAATTTTAACTGCACGTTTTCCCCTGTCGCAGCTAAACCCGGAAAAATTGCTTTCATCTCACAATCCGCGGCGGTTTGTACCACGGTTTTAGACTGGGCAAATGATAAGAACATTGGTTTTTCTTCGTTCATTTCAATTGGGCGTGGACAGGATATCGATTTTGCAGATTTGCTCGACTATTTGAGTATGGATGGAAACACAGAAGCTATTCTGCTTTATGTTGATAATATCCAAGACGCTCGCCGATTTATGTCTGCTGCGCGAGCCGCTTCACGTAACCGACGTATATTGGTGCTAAAAGCGGGCCGCTCTAAAGAGATGAATACTTTTAAGCAGCAAGACGGAGATACACTTGACGTAATTTACGATTCTGCTATTCGCAGAACTGGTATGTTACGAGTCAGCAATACGCATGAGCTTTTTGCCGCGGTTGAAACACTCACGCATTCTGTGCCACTTCGTGGAGAGCGTTTAGCGATCATCACCAATGGCGGCGGCCCTGCTGTTATGTCCGTTGATACTTTGATTGAACGTGGTGGCCAACTCGCAACGCTTGATGACGCTTCCATTGAGCAATTACAAGCAGTACTTCCATCCAACTGGCGTGCTCGAAATCCAATTGATCTGTCTGGTGACGCAACCCAAAAACGCTATATTGATACCATTAACGCACTGATGAATAACGACTGTGCAGATGCGATATTGATTATGCATAGTCCTTCTGCTGTTTCTGATCCTCTTGAAACTGCTCAAGCCGTTATTAATGCAATCAAATCTCACCCTCGGCATAAGCATTTTAATATCTTGACCAACTGGTCAGGAGAACAAACGTCGAGAGAAGCGCGACTGGCATTTACTCAAGCAGGTATTCCAACCTATAGAACACCTGAAAGTGCAGTTGTAGCATACATGCACTTGGTCGAATACAGACGAAACCAGAAACAACTAATGGAAACGCCAACGACGGCAGAGCCATTACATTCTGGAAGTGTGAGTTCAGCAAAAGAGTGGGCAAATGAACGACTACTGGATAAAAATACAGTCACCTTAGATACGCATCAAACCAGCCCATTATTTAAGCTGTTCGGGTTTAACGTTTTGCCTACGTGGATTGCATCTGACGACATTGAAGCTGTTCATATGGCAGAAAATATTGGATATCCTGTTGCGGTAAAATTGCGTTCTCCAGACATTCCTCATAAATCGGATGTTCACGGTGTTGCTCTAAATTTAAGAAACAGTCGAGAAGTTTCCAACGCAGCGCTATCCATTTTAGATACCGTAAAGCTCAGTTACCCTTCCGCCAATGTACATGGGCTGTTGGTACAAGGGATGGCAAAGCTCGGCAGCGCTGAAGAGCTACGGATTAGTATTGCAGTAGATAAAGTCTTTGGACCAGTGATCTTGCTTGGTCAAGGCGGCTCTGAGTGGAATATCGCCCAAGATGCCGTCGCTGCACTTCCTCCTTTGAACATGACGCTTGCGCGCTACCTTGTCGTTGTTGCCCTAAAGTCTGGAAAGATTCGCCTGCAGAAACACAAAGATGCGCTCGATATTACTGAGTTGTCGAAGTTCTTGGTTCGTATCTCCCAAATGGCAGTTGAGTTACCAGAAATACAAAAACTGGATATCCATCCAGTGCTAGTGTCCGGAAGCGATTTAACTATCCTTGATGCAGATGTCACACTGTGTAAATACGAAGGAGACGCCCAAAAACGGCTAGCGATTCGCCCTTTCCCGGCAGAGTTTGTCGAAACTGTAACGCTTCGAGATGGCCAACCTATCCTGCTTCGCCCTATCTTGCCTGAGGATGAGCCGCTGCATGCTCAATTCATTAATAGCGTATCGAAAGAAGATCTCTATAAACGTTTCTTTTCTGAAGTTGGAGAGTTCAACCATGAGGCTTTGGCAAACTTTACTCAAATCGACTACGACCGCGAAATGGCGTTTGTTGCGGTAGCGTTTAATACTGACGGACCGTCTATCATAGGGGTAGCCCGCGCATTGATTACACCAGACAATAGTGACGCTGAGTTTGCTATTTTGGTTCGTTCAGATTTGAAAGGAAAAGGTTTAGGCAAAGTGCTGATGCAGAAAATAATCAGCTATTGCAAAATTAAAGGCACAAAGCAAATGTCTGGAATGACCATGCCAACAAACAGAGGAATGTTGATGTTGGCTCAGAACTTGGGGTTTGAGATCGATGTCCAGTTTGCAGACGGTACGGCAGATATGGTGCTCCCTTTAAATTGAAAAGCGCAGCATTAGCGATGACTTTTACTTCTTACATTCGATAATCAATGGGAATCTAAGAAGTAAAAGTTACGTTGTTACTTTAGTTTCCAATTCTTTTTTAAGTACTGAATACACCAGGATTTTGCTTCACCCATAGTGTTCCGGCGCCATGCCAAAATAATATCCATCGGCTGTTCTTCAGTGCCTTCGATTCGTTTCAATACACCACTATCAATAAGAGGTTGTGCAATTTGGCTTGGTAATGTACCAATGCCTAAACCTGCAGTTAGCGCTTCTACTTTTGCCGTAAAGTTGGTGACGGTCAAGCGAGGTTGTTTTTGAATGATATTAATTGAGAGCGCGGGTTGCTCACGTGCGGTATCTGCAATAGCAATAATCCGATACTTTTCTCGCGCTGCTTCATCAAACTTACCACTACGCTTGTGAACATAGTGATCAGCGGAAGCTACCCAATACATACTCATTTTACCAATTTTTTCTGACTTAACTTCTTGAGGAAGCGTATCCAGTGATGGGCAAATCAGTAAATCAGCTCTCCCCGTATTCAAAGACTCCCAGCTACCAGCCAGAATCTCCTCTTGCAGCCTGACTCGAGTTGAGCTGACCTCGGCCAACGCATCAACCATCGGGAAAAAATTGGATATAGGAATAATGCCATCAAAGGCAATGGTAATATCCAGTTCCCAACCATTCGCCAATAACGTTGCATCGTTCACTAACTTTTCACTGGCTTGTAAAATGGCTCTTCCTCTTTCAAGAATAAGCTTACCTGCTTCAGTAAAATGGGCTTTGTGACCAGAGCGATCGAAGATAATAATGTCTAAATCTTGCTCGAGTTTCTGGATTTGATAGCTCAGCGATGACGGGGCTCTGTCTAACTCATTCGCAGCAGCAGCAAAACTCCCTCTTCGATCAATAGCATCTAGAATATGGAGTGCTTCTAACGTAATTGGACTCTGCACATGGCCTCTCTTAATGTGACATTTATCACATTCGTTGTATTTGGATGAACTTATCAAGAACTAACGACAAATTATATAACATATTGATAACTAAAGACTAGGAATGCTAATAGCCTAAGAAGAAGATTCAATACAAATCAATAAATGACAATGGTAATGATAGTAATTACCATTTAGATCCATTAATATCCGCGTGTTGTTACCTATTATGGATCTAAGGTATTGAAGCCAATGTATAAAAAATCAATTTTGTCAGCCTCCATTTTAGTTGCCCTTTCCCATACTGCTTATGCGGAAGAAGCTTCTAAGTTTGAAGAAGTCGTTGTGTCGGCCACCCGTACCAACCAAACCATAAACACTGTTGCTGCTTCTGTTGCTGTTGTATCAGAGAAAGACATCGAAGAAAACATGGTAAAGGACTTGAATGATCTATTCGAGTATACGCCAGGTGTTACTGTTAATGGCACTCAACGCCAAGGCGTCCAAAGTATTAACATTCGCGGGATGGAAGGTAAACGAGTTAAAATCTTAGTAGACGGTGCATCTCAACCAGGTGTATTCAGCGGTGGACCATATTCGTTTATCAATTCTAGTGCCGTTACTGTCGACCCCGATATGCTAAAGAGTGTCGAAATTGTTAAAGGAGCAGCTTCTAGCCTACATGGTAGTGATGCAATTGGCGGTGTTGTCGCATTCGAAACAAAAGATCCGAAGGATTTCCTCAAAGATGGCAAAGACTTTGGTGGTCAAGCTAAACTCTCTTATTCATCGGAAGATAACTCTTTTAGTGAGCATGTAGCTTTAGCAAAGCGTTTCGGTAGTACAGAAGCACTTGTAGCCTTTACACGCCGTGATGGTGCAGAGCTACAAAATTTCTCTAAGGCGCCTTACGATAACTATTCTGTGGACAACCAAGATTATTACAAAAACGATCTATTGGTAAAACTTCAATCTCAATTGAATGACGCTCATCGCTTGGAGTTTTTGGGAGAAGTTATTTACAACGAGACTGACTCAGAGATCGCACATAAAAGTTACAAAAACTTCAACGCTGAAGACACAACCAAGCAAAATCGCATTGGGCTCAAGCACATTTGGTTTGCAGATGCAGCTATCTCGGATACGATCACGTCCAAGCTTACATGGATTGGTAAAGAAGAAAACGGCGTCTCTAATCGCTTTATCGAAGCTAGCCCTGGTTACCCACCTTACGTACCGCCTAGTGGTGACAACCAACAGAAAAAAGATTACGAATATACTGAAGACAAATTTGAATTCGAAACTCAGTTAGATAAAGAGATTCAAAATCACTATATTGTTTACGGAATATCGTACAAACATAGTGACATCAGTAATACCAATCGCGAGTTTAATTCCGATCCTGGCACGCCAGATACTGTTTACGTTTACACACCGGATGCAAAAGAAGAAAGCTTTGGTTTATTCTTGCAAGATGAAATTTCGCTTCTTAATGACAAGCTAATTCTGACTCCAGGTGTGCGTTACGATTACTTCTCTACTAATCCTTCAAATACTTCTGAAGAGTCATTCGAGAAGTTTAGCGACTCTGCATTAACTGGTCGTTTAGGAGCAACTTACTCTGTATCGAAACCTGGCACGATCTTCGCGCAAGTGAGCCAAGGGTTCCGAGCGCCATCGTTCGACGAGCTTTACTACACCTACGATAATCCGGCTCATGGCTATACCAATCGCCCTAACCCAAATTTGGGATCTGAAAAGAGTTTGTCTTATGAGCTTGGTTACCGTCATAACACTGCAGCGTCTGCAACTGAAGTAGCGTTCTACTACAGTGATTACAGTGACTTTATTGAGCAAACGTCATCAAACAATGGTGGTTTAACTGAATTCACAAATATCAATATTAGTGAAGCAAACATTAAAGGGGTTGAGCTCTCTAACCGTCTTGATTGGCATGCCATTGCTGGTCTTCCATCAGGCGTGACAACTCGCTTTGTTGCAGCATACACAGAAGGTGAAGATGGTGATGGTAATCCTTTGAACAGTGTAAACCCATGGAATGCCGTAGCTGCTGTAAATTACGATTCACCAAATGCACTTTGGGGGACAAGCCTAAAAGTAAACTACACGGCTAAGAAATCGAACAGTGATATCAACTCTGATGGTGATAAAGGCGGAATCAAAGACCAAGTTGCTTTGCCGTCTGCGACAGTCGTTGACTTAACGGCGTACTACAAACCAATGAAAGATATAACCATTCGTGCTGGTGTTATGAATCTAACGAATGAAGAATACCATCTTTGGAACGATGTTCGCGGTAAGACTGAGTTAAGTCGAGACAAAACGCAAGCTGAGCGTAATTATAACATTAGTGTTAAATACGAGTTCTAAACCTTAAAAACACAAAAGCCAGCGTAATGCTGGCTTTTTTTATGGCTTTCATTTCAAAAATGTAAAGAAAAGTATGAAAAATGAAAGTTTACTGTTTTGCCATCTCTTTTTTCACCATTACTGCTGCTGCAATGATGAAAGTGATGATCAGACCGAGTTCCATGAACTACCCCAATAGCTATGAGAAAATTTATAACCCAAATTAAGAGTCGGGCATAGTTTAACAGCTCTATATATACTTGCTACCTTTTAACCAGTAATTTACGATTTTTTCCGATTTGGATCAAAAAAGACGCAATTATGCGCCTTTTTGTTACTATTATGTAAATTAAAGATTAGGCATCTGGATAACCTTGAGGGTTAGTAGACTGCCAGCGCCATGTATCGCCAGTCATTTCTTCTAGAGTGCGAGTTGCTTTCCAACCTAACTCATTCATCGCTTTTGATGGATCCGCCCAACACTCTGCAATATCACCTGGACGACGCTCAACAAGTTGGTATGGGACATCTTTACCACTTGCGGCTTCAAATGCTTTCACCATGTCCAGTACACTGTAGCCGTTACCAGTACCGAGGTTATAGATATGAAGGCCAGCTTTGCTACCTACTTTTTCTAATGCAGCAACGTGACCATCGGATAAGTCCATTACATGAATATAATCACGTACGCCTGTGCCATCTTTGGTCGGATAATCACTACCAAACACAGAAAGGAACTCTCTGCGCCCTACCGCAACTTGAGAAACAAACGGCATTAAGTTGTTTGGAATACCTTGAGGATCTTCACCTAGCTCGCCTG
The DNA here is from genome assembly GCF_033344315.1 of Vibrio sp. 2132-1. NCBI lineage: Bacteria > Pseudomonadati > Pseudomonadota > Gammaproteobacteria > Vibrionales > Vibrionaceae > Vibrio > Vibrio sp. 2132-1. The sequence goes on from NZ_JAWPON010000010.1 coordinate 133,986, forward strand.
TTGGATGTGAACCTACCGGGTTAAAGTAACGAAGAAGTGTAATGCTCCAGTCAGGGTTCGCATTTTGGAAGTCGGTTAAACACTCTTCTACCATTAATTTGCTGCGCCCATATGGGTTAGTTGCGCTAGTTGGAAAGTCCTCTGTGATGGGTACAGATGCAGGATCACCATATACAGTCGCTGATGAACTAAATACCAACGATTTAACTCCGGCTTCACGCATTGCATCAACCAATACTAAAGTGCCATTAACGTTGTTGTCGTAATACTCTAAAGGTTTTGCTACAGACTCACCGACGGCCTTTAAACCTGCAAAATGGATAACAGCTTCAATATTGTGCGACTTTAGTGCTTCTACCATCGCCAATTTATCTCTGATATCGGCTTTAATGAAGGTTGGCTTTACACCACATACCTTTTCAATTCGATCTAATACCGTAGATTTACTGTTGTACAGGTTGTCTAGAATCACTGGCGTCATGCCAGCTTCGATCATTTGAATACACGTATGACTACCGATATAGCCCATACCACCCGTAACGAGTACTTTCATTTTATTATTCCTTCTGACGCGAATTGGGTTAGTTTAAAGCTTTGACGTTACGATTTAAACTGTCTCTTGTAATTCGCATCCCATTAATATTGCTTGGCCTTTTCCGGCTTTCTTTGCTTGATACATTGCCGTATCCGCACTTTTTAAAACTCGAGTAGCATCGCGCTCATTTACGCCGACTAATTTTACGCCGATACTAACGCCAACTTTGAGTAAGTGACCTTTGTACTCAATTGGAGCACATATGCTCTCGAGCAACTGTTCTGCTATTCGGGTGACCACTTTTTGATTGGCGGGATTTACCAACATGACAAATTCATCACCAGAAAGTCTTGCGATTAAATCACTATGTCTCGTCGCAGATGTTAGACGCTCGGAAACTTTTTTCAAAACTTCATCACCTGCATCATGACCGTAGGTATCGTTAACTTCTTTAAATCCATCCAGATCGAGGTACAAAACTGCAAATTCGTCACGCAAGTATCCAGAGCGTTGTACTAGTTGTTCCAACTCTAAATGGAACTTAGATCGATTGGCTAACCCCGTTAAAGCATCGTGATGAGCTAAATGCTCTAATCGTTCCATCTCTTTTGCGCCGGAAAGGTCGGTAAGAACAATAACCAGATCATAGAAACCATAGTCTTCACACTTAACGATACGATTGACTCGAGCAAACATCGGTACAAACTGACCAATATGGTTCTTCTCGATAACTTCACCTTGCCAAACGCCATAATTTTCTATCGACTCGATGATACTAGGCATCATTTCCTGTAACTTGCGCCACTTTAGCGTTTGGATGAATGACTTCCCAATAAGCTGATCCACCTCTAAGCCGACTAACTTAGTGACGGCAGGGTTTGCCATCGTAATGACACCGCGATGATTAAGAACAATGAGACCATCTTGGCTGCTTTCAAAAACACGTCCCGCAACACGTTGCCGGTTTATGGCTTCTTCAATTTCGGTGATATCTTGAATCGAAAACAGTAAGTATTCATGTGTCGAGAGGCGACGACTGGTTAGGCTCAACTGCTGTTCGTTATCTGCATTTTTGAGGTGAATATCATCGCACTCTAGGCCTCGACTCAGGATCTGACTCAGCTCATTCGGTATTTTGGTTTTAATTAGATCACGAATATTGGCGTATTTAAGTTCATCTAATTTTTTTTGAAATATTTGCTGGGTCGCCGTATTACAATGAATAACACGTCCGGAATTGTCTGTAATAACTAATGCATGCTGAACAGATTCGATAACCTCTTCTGAAAATGCGCGCTTTTGTTCTAGTGTGTCTAGCGAATGTTGCCGCTGCTTCTCACGTACTGTTAACCTATTCATCATTTGATTGAAAGATCTCGCGAGCTCTCCAATTTCATCGTTGGCGTAATAGCGTGCTTGATTTTCCGTGCTTCGTCCGTGTGTCACATTCTCTATTACGCGGCTAAGCTCCATAACGGGCTTGAGAACAAGCCTCTCTATACTTATGTAAAAAACAGTGCCACCAGCGATCAGAAACAGAAGAAGTAAAGCGCTATCTTGAAGTAAAGATTGCATGGCTTCTACGATTGGACGATGAGAAAGCGTGACTCTAATGCTACCAATGACATAGCCATCATGGATAATCGGCTCTAGAACATAAAGAAATTTGGTTGATAAGGCATAGCCTAGAGCGTGCAACCTACTTCTTTCGGTTTGACTGGGAACGGGTGCTAGTGCCCCACTTATCTCCATAACAGCGAATGGTTGGTCATCTTGGTCATAAAGTTTGACCCGCGTTACATTTGGCTGGTTTAAAAAGTTGGCGAGAATAGTTTGAGCTTTTTGCTTGTCCTTTGTCGTCAGCGCATCTTTAATTGAGAAAGAAACGTTGTTAATCAACTTTCTTGTCTGCTCGACCAGTTCATGCTTAGACGATTGGTATACAGTATACGAGGTGTAACCTTTTGAGATAACAAAGATAGCCGTTAAAAAGACCAGAAGAGGCCAAATAAGCTTCGCTCGTAATGACATATATATTCCTGTCGCAGACAACCACAAAAATGACAGAAGAACCATTATGCAATCTATCACCCATGAAGGGCGACAAGATTAACACGATGCTAATGCAAAATAACCTTAAATTCTCAAAAATTGGATGGAAAAGAAACGAAATACCTTAAAATTCGGATCAACTCAAATAACGGCAACATCTTTATGGACTAACGTGATCTTTTTCGTCAGCTATCTGCTCAAAAAGCTTCGTTTTCATGATAGAAGAATGAAGTGAGTCACTGAACCTAGATGCATTTTCCTGCATCGTAAACCCATTGCTTGTGTAGAAATAAAACGTATGACATTGAATAAACAGCAACTTACATTGAACTGTGATATGGGCGAGAGCTTTGGCTCTTGGAGTATGGGCGCAGATGAAGACGTGATGCCCCATGTTGATATGGCGAACATCGCGTGTGGTTTTCATGCCTCCGACCCTAATGTCATGCACGACACCATCACCCTAGCGAATGACAACGATGTTGATATTGGCGCACACCCAGGTTACGCCGACCTACAAGGCTTTGGCAGACGAAGCATAAGCATGACGGGTGATGAAATTACGAACATGGTTATATATCAGGTTGGTGCTTTACAAGCATTATGCCGGGCGCAATACACAGACATCAGTTACATAAAGCCTCATGGTGCTCTATACAACGACATGATGAAAAGTGATGCGATATTTAGAGCGGTAGTAAAGGCGGCAGCACTGTTCAAAGTACCGTTAATGATCCTAGCTTCACAGGAAAACGAAAAATACTTAGAAATCGCAGACGATTATGATGTTCCCTTGCTATTTGAAGCATTTGCAGATCGTTTATACCAAGATGACGGCTTACTGACTCCTAGAACACAGCCCAATGCCGTGTTAAAAAGCGAGCACGCGATACTTGAGCAAGTCCGGACCTTAGCTGACTCTGGGCGTGTCAAAACCGCTTCAGGCGGTTACATATTATTGGAAGCCGATACAATTTGTGTTCATGGTGACAATGAAGAGTCGATCGCGCTGCTCCAAAAGATCCGCCAAAGCCTATACGCTGGAGGAAATTAATGCATAAAGAGAAATTTAATATCTCTTTGATCTCCGAGTGCAGTATTTTCATTAAGTTTGATGAGAGTATTTCTGAAAATGCAGTCGGAGAGCTTGCTCGCAGCATAAGAGAAACTTTCGCTTCAATTGTTATGAACGTTGTCCCCTCCTATCAAACTATTCTCATTGATTACTTACCTTTTCGAATCAACGAAAAGAACTTAGTCAATGAGCTGCAACAAATCGTGAGCCAGTTTGATACTCAATCACTTAAGCTTTCCCAGCCGAATCACATTACTATCCCTGTATATTACTCTGAAGAAACCGCGTTAGATCTATCTCGTTTTAAAAAGCGAGGTCTGTCATTAGACGATCTTATTACCCTGCATACGAAAACCGAGTACGCGGTTTCTGCAATTGGCTTTGCTCCAGGCTTTGCATTTCTCTCTGACGTTGATACTCAATTGCACATGGCAAGGCTTGCCACACCAAGAACTCACGTGCCGGCCGGAAGTGTCGGAATCGCAGACTCTAAAACGGCCGTCTATCCATCAGATAGTCCTGGCGGATGGAACATTATTGGTAAAAGCCCGCTTGCGCTCTTCTCCGACTCTCCTCCTTTTATACCGTTTGAAGTGGGTGACAAGGTCACCTTTAATGCTATTTCAAAACAAGAGTTTATCGATTTAGGAGGCGTACTATGAGTTACGGTGGATTACTGGTGGAAAAGCCAGGACCGCTCTCTTTAGTTCAAGACTTTGGTCGTTTTGGCTTGGCGCATGTCGGTGTGACTCAAGGTGGCCCGGTCGACGACTATGCTTACAGTTGGGCCAACCATTTGCTTGGTAACGTAGTCAATTGCGTTGCGATTGAAATTACTTTGGGTAACGCTTGTTTTATTGCCTTGCATAACTGCCACCTTGCTATATGTGGCGGTGATTTAAATGCAAAAATAGATGGTGAACCTATTTCAAATTGGTCTGACTTTACGTTGAAAAAAGGACAGAAGCTTCAGTTCGGAGTCGCAAGGAATGGACTTCGCTCCTACCTAGCGGTTAAAGGTGGATTCAATGTTGCTCAGCACTTAGGAAGCGCATCGACCGTCTTGCGAGAATCTCTAGGTGGTTATGATTCAAATGGTGGCGCTTTGAAAGCTGGCGATATTCTTCCCTTTGTCCCTCATAACTTACCGAAACGTAAACCAAGGCAAATGACGTTTCGCTTTAAGCCAGATTACAACTTACCCATTAAGCTGAGAGTGATTGAAGGCTATCAGAACGAGGACTTTGATGAAGACGCTCGCCAAGTATTTTACAACAAAGCATTCATCATCTCCCCCAATTCGAATCGCATGGGCTACCGTCTTGAGGGCAATAACATTCGTCCACCTTACGAAGGCGTCCTATCAGAGGGAATTGCATTAGGTTCAATTCAAGTACCTAGCGATGGTAACCCTATTGTGCTGCTCAACGATCACCAGACTATTGGCGGGTATCCTAAATTTGGCTGCGTAGCCCGTATTGACTTACCTAGACTGGCACAGGCGAAGCCCGGACAAAAAGTCAATTTTGTGAAAGGAGATAGGCTAGGCTTGCAAGAAGTATGGTGCCAATGGGCTCAGTTTTTTGGGTACTAATACAACCACTGAGCCCAAACACAGCCGATTATGTAGGCATACCATAACGCACTGCTAAAGCTTGTGGATAGCCTCGCTCTTGAGTGAGTTTAATCGCGTACTGCTCGACCTCTTGTTCAGACCACTTTACAGCGACCGGATGCTGTGTTTCCACATTTTGGTTAGGATCGATGTCAAACCAGAATTGAAGCATTTTTTGCGCTGCGAGTAGTGTCGATGACGCTTTTACCACCTCTATTCTCGCATAGTGGTTATCTTCAAAAGTCACATCTGCCGCTCTGAGTACTGGGTCTGTTCCGGGAATTTGCTGAGCGCCAAACAATGCTTTTCCTCCTTTTACAGCAGAGTGATAGTCGGGAATAAACTGCGCCATGTGTTTGATGGCATTGTTCGTTCGCTCTTCTAACACTTCTTCTCTCCAGCCGTTACGGATCTTCGAGAGTAAAGGCATAGGCAGTTCAGGTTGAGCAGATGAGTTCGTGCTCTCCACTAAACCATCTTCAAACAGCGTGATTCCTTTTGTCATACCATGAAGTTGAAAGTAACCATCGCCATAAGGCGTCAATTGAGCCATTCCTTTATCGGTTCCACGCGGGCCATGAAAAATAACTTCTGGCCATTGTTGTTGACAGTCTGCCCACCTCGTAACGTAAGCGGCTTTAAACTCCACCAACCTGTCACGCTTGGCACCAACTGTGTTGTCAATTGAGCCTGTTTCAAAGCCACACGCGTTAACCAAGTAGTCGCATGTCATCAGGTAATCGATACCTTCACGTTCATAGCCAAGTTGCCAGTGTTCCCCCATCCAATCGGCTTGCTTAAACGTTGCTTGTGTGAAGACCGAAGCATTAGGAAGCGTATCTAGTGTTAAGTTGGCAATTGCGGCGAGGCGAAAAACACTCCAACCATATTCTTGAACTGCGACAACAGGATACTTTAGCGCTTCAAGATCAGCATGTTGAGCAAAAGGAATGCACCACTCATCGAAGTTTGTAGGATGACTTGGTTGAGTACGTTGCGCGAGAGCTTCTAGCTCCGCTTTTGAATACAGTTTGTAGTATTCGCTTGGCTCGCCGAGCACTTTATTACTCTCATCTTTATCAACGAGCGTCTGATAAGCACTTTTCACAACCTCTAATCGCGGAACTAGTGTGGATGGGTCTCCACCATCGGAATGAGGAACCGCGATGATTGTCGGACGAATATTCAGTGAAAGCGGATACAGGCGAACAGTATCGATAGATTGTGCTAACAAGTCTAAGCATTGTTGCTCGGAAATCTCTCGATATAAATTACCACCAGCATGCAAATGACAAATGGGTGGACCATTTACTAGTGATACGCCCTTCTCTATTACGGAAACTTTAAAACCCAGCTCCGCAAAATGAATTGCTGCTGTTGCACCTGCTACACCGCCACCAACAACAGCGATATGCTTATCTTTATAACTTGGAAACTCAGACTTCATTGCTTCACTAAAAATTTTATAAGGAAAATTCTTTACTAACGGTGGATTCTACTCGTGTTTGGACTTGATTAAAATCACAAAAAGTTCATGGGTTTGCGAAATATCCAACAGCGCCTGTAAAGTGCATTAAAGTAGAAAAAATTTGCGAAAAAGTACTTGACGACATGGTTAAGAAGACACTTTTTTGTGTCTATGTGAATAAGAATTTCACTGTAAGACCCATGGCGCAAAGCCTGCAGAAACACCCCACTTTTTACCCCATTTAGTTATCCCAAAAGTTATCCACTGTTTTTGTGGATAACTAAAATAAAAGTGTCATGGAGTGTTCCAAACTTGATAACACTCGCTGCGATTAAGTGTTTACTGGCGTTAACAATCTTTTCAACAAACTCATCACTACAAGTGCCAACGTAACAAATGTTGCAAGCGGTAAAGCTATCCACAATTCGGGGTGAATTTGTGCATTGAGATCGAATCCATATGTCATGACTGCGGCCACACAAACTTCCGCAGCGAATACCGCAACACCACTAGCAATCAACGCCATAATTCCGTACTCGGCCCACAGGGTTGTGTTGATCCGTTTCTTACTTGAACCTAATGTGCGATACAAACGAATCTCTTGTTGGCGTTGGGACAAGCTTAACCTCAGTAGCGTAAAGATGAGCAGCAGACCAGCAACAACGCCTAAAAGAGCAAGGATGGTGATTGCTGATACGATTTGCTGAATCAAAGCCTGAATTTTCTCGCCCATAGTTCGGATATCTAAAACAGAGACCGTTGGGTGAGCACGTGACATTGACGTCAACAACGCTTCATTTCCTTCTTCAATCCTATAACTGATGAGGTAAGAACCAGGTAAATTAGCCATCACGTCAGATGAGAAAATAAAATAAAAGTTAGGCTTCATGTCACGCCATTCGACATAACGGATGGTATCTACTACTGCATCGTAATTCTGACTGTTTATTACAAAGCGCAGCGTATCACCGAGTTTGATGCCTAAGTCATTTGCTACATCCGCTTCTACAGATACACTCCCTTTGTTTGTCCATTCACCCGAAAGCACATCATTATATTCTGGTAGGCTATCTCCCCATGTCAGGTTTAGCTCTCGACGTATCGCGTCAGAACCTTCTCCTTCGTAATCAATCTCCTTGACGTTTTGACCGTTGATCTCTGTTAGTCGTCCACGAATTATTGGATAAGCTTGTGACCGCGTAACTCCATTTTTATCTAGGGTTTCTAGGTAGTTATCGAGTTCATAATCACCAATGTTCAATGCGAACACATTTGGCGCATCTGCAGGTAAGGTTCTCTCCCAATCAGCGAGAATATCGCTGCGCACAAGCCAAATGATAGACAGCAACATTAAAGATAATGCCAAAGCACCAAACTGTAGACCGCTGGTTACTGGCGTCCGGTTGATACGACTCAACGCAAGCTTCATTGCAGGATGGGTTGAAACACGTGCAAACAGCTTTGTGAGTATGACGCTAACTGCTGCGAGTACCACAAACAGTACCGCTATACCAGTGAGCACGATCCAAACTAAGGTGTTATCTGCATACAGTAAAAGCAGTGGAACAACGGGAACTAGAACAAGTAACATTCGCTTCCAAGAACGTTGCGCTTTACCCTGCTGTAGCACTTCTAACGCGGGAGTTTTAATCAAGCCTAACAATGGTATACCGAGAGCAGGCACCGTAATCAAGACTGCTGAGATAAATGCCACCAAAAATGGTGTGACACCGTAACCAGGGAGTGGATCGGGTAATAAGTCTTTGAGTGGAATGCGTAATAAATATTCCAGCCCGCTCCCTAACAATAGACCGACGACACTGGCACTAATGAGAAGGATTGTGACTTGAATAAATAACCACTTTTCAATCCATCGGCGGCTCGCACCAAGACTTTTCAACATCGCAATAGTTTGTGTCCGGCTGTTCACGTAATTTTGACAAGTAAGAACCAATGTTGTCGCCGCCATAATGATGACAATCGCTACGGTCAAAGACAGATACTGCGTCGTGCGTTCAAAAACCTCATTACTACGACTGGCAGTATCTTGCGTGCGCCAGCGATCGCTCGGAGAAAGCTGCGTATCATCTTGTAAGCTCTTTAGTATTTTATCATCGGCTTGTAAAAACAGACGGTATTGAACTCGGCTCCCAACTTGAATTGCTCCTGTTTTATCTACGTCACTTTGATGAATGTATGCAGAAGGCATTTGCCGAAATGGATTAAAGCTCAAGCCAGGTTCCATCAATACTGCGCCTGATACAGTAAACTCGGCATCGCCTATCGTGACACTGTCACCTGGCTTTACGTTTAGTTGAGTCATAATCCGCTCATCAAGCCAGAGTTGGTTCTCTTTAACGCGACCGGCCGGATTATTTTCGAGAACGAGCTCTCCCATTAAAGGGTAATTATCATCCACCGCCCTTACCGAAATAAGCTGCATACCATTATCGCTAAATGCCATAGTGGCAAATCGCGTCATCATCGAACGTTCAAGGCTTTCAGTCGAGGCTAACAACGTGTCCGGAATGGGATTAGCAGACACAAACACCGCATCTGCCGTTAATGCGTCCTTCCCTTGCTTGACGATCACCTGCTCCATTCGTTCTGCTAATGCAGAAAGCGCAAAGATACTCGCAATCACGAGAATAAGAGCAACGCTAATAGGCCAAAGGTTCCCCTGCCTTATTTCGCCGAAACTCCAACGTATCAAACTTTTATTCGGCGAGTGCTGTGTTGTACTGTTTTGTTCTGTGGATGTGGCTTCACTTGATGATACTGCAGACATTATATCTCCTCCTTAAGCTCACCCGCCTCCATACGATAGATACGGTCACATCGGCTTGCTAGATGACCATCGTGTGTTACTAAAATCAGAGTTGTCCCGTGCTGTTCATTAAGATCGAATAGCAGCTCAATCACTTTGTCTGCGGTTTGATGGTCAAGATTGCCGGTAGGCTCGTCTGCGAACAACAGCTCAGGCTGTGTCATAAATGCACGCGCTAGCGCAACTCGCTGTTGTTCACCACCAGATAACTGGCTTGGTAGATGGTCGACACGTTTTTCTAACCCAACAGCAGCTAACAATTCCGCTGCTCTTGCTTCATCTTCGGCTTCACCACGTAAAAGACAAGGAAGCGTGACATTACGTAATGCACTCAAACTCGGGATTAACAGGAAACTTTGGAAAACGAAACCTAAAGAGTCAGCCCGAATTTTCGCACGTGCTTCATCGTCCAGTTTTGATAATTCATGACCTAATAAAGTAATTTCGCCTGATGTCGGCGTATCAAGACCAGCTAGCAACGTCATCAATGTTGACTTACCTGCACCGGAAGTTCCGACGATGGCGATTTTTTCTCCTTTTCGGATGTCAACATTTACGTCTTTGAGGATTGTTAATTGTTCTTGATTAGTAGAGACTTGTTTAGAAACCAAATTGGCTTGAACAATAGGTGCATTAAGTACAGGTGTTTGCATGATTCGTATACTTTCCTTAGTTCTATTTTTTTGTTTTTCCGCTACTTCACATGCGAGCGAAAAGCTACTTGTCTTGGGTGATAGCTTGAGTGCAGGCTATCAGATGCCGATCGAAGAGAGTTGGCCTAGCTTACTCCCTGATGCGTTGTCAGAACATGGTCAAGATGTAACAGTTATTAATGCCAGCATTTCTGGCGATACAACCGGCAATGGCTTAGCACGGTTACCTCAGTTGCTAACTCAGCATAGCCCTGACATGGTACTTATTGAGTTAGGTGCCAACGATGGCCTAAGAGGCTTCCCTCCTAAACTTATTACGTCGAATCTTTCAAAAATGATTACCATGATAAAAGATTCTGGTGCGGACGTTGTCATGATGCAAATTCGGGTTCCACCTAATTATGGTAAGCGCTATAGCGATATGTTTTACGATATCTACCCTAAGCTTGCACAGCATCAACAAGTTGCCTTGATGCCATTCTTCTTAGAGCATGTTGTCACCAAACCAGAATGGATGATGGATGATGGCCTTCACCCAAAACCAGATGCACAACCTTGGATCGCTGATTTCGTTGCTCAAGAATTAATTAAACATCTCTAATTTTAATGGTCTAGCTCAATAAGTTTTACGTAACTTTACGTTAATCTATTTTCAATTCCACTCATCGAGGATAGATAACAACATGCGAATAGAACCGTTAATTCAAGGTGTTGTTGCTCGCTCTGCGCACCCCAAAGGGTGTCATGCATCTATTAAAGAGCAAATTGAATACGTAAAGCACGCCCCACAGATCAAAAAAGGCCCAAAACGGGTTTTGATTATTGGTGCCTCCTCTGGTTTCGGCCTAGCGGCACGAATAGCCCTAACGTTCGGTGGCGCTAACGCCGATACCATTGGCGTCTCATTTGAGCGTGGCCCTTCAGAGAAAGGGGTTGGGAGTGCGGGTTGGTATAACAACGTCTTTTTTAAGCAAGAAGCAAATCAAGCCGGGCGTACCGCAATAAATATTGTTGGCGATGCATTCTCTGGTTCGGTGCGCAATCAAGTGATTGAAGCCATTGAAACGTACTTTGAAGGTGAAGTTGACTTAGTCATCTATAGCTTGGCAACCGGTGTTCGACCTAAACCTGAATCTGATGAGTTTTGGCGCAGTGTCATTAAACCTATTGGTGAACCTGTCACTGGCGCTTCTATCATGCTGGAGAACGATAAGTGGATAGAAACCACCTTAACGCCTGCAACAGAAGAGGAAGCCAATGCCACCATTAAAGTAATGGGAGGCGAAGACTGGGAAAGCTGGATTGACACACTCATCAATAACGACTCTATCGCAAACGGCTGCAAAACCATCGCCTTTTCTTACATGGGCCCTGACATTACGCACCCAATTTATCTCGATGGTACGTTAGGTCGAGCGAAAATCGATTTACACCAAACCAGTCATTCATTAAACCTCAAACTCGCCAACTTTGACGGCGGTGCTTACGCAACCGTGTGTAAGGCGTTGGTGACGAAAGCCAGTGTATTCATCCCTGCGCTAAGTCCCTACCTGTTAGCGCTTTATAGAGTGATGAAGGAAAAAGGTACTCACGAACGCTGTATTGAACAAATGCAGCGGCTGTTTACTACGAAGTTATACGATCAAGAGAAAGTGCCAGTTGACGGCGAACGCTTGATTCGAATAGATGACTTGGAACTTGAACCGCAAGTTCAACAAGAAGTCCACGCTCTTTTAGAACAGATGAATGCTGAAAACTTTAAAGAGATTGGTGATTACCAAGGTTTTAAAGATGAGTTTATGAAGCTCAATGGCTTTAACTTTGAAGATGTCGACTATTCGCAAGACATTTCTATTGAATCGTTAATGTCGCTTAAGCCTTGATACTTGTTACCTGTTTCAAGGATGAGATATGTGACAACTATTCCTAGTCCTGAACACTTTTCAGGACTTTTTTTTGTTTCGAGCCCTAGCCACCCTATACTTAATTAAAAAGCGAGAACAAAATAGAGCAGTCTGCATTTTTAATTCACAGGAAGTGAAACCACGTAAAGGATGACCTATATGGGGAGATTGCAAACATTAGACTACGAAATCCCTGAGTCTATGCGAAGAAGTTGGCAGGAAATCGTCAACTTACTGGCTCAAATAACACACGTACCCACCACATTAATTATGCGTATCCATCCGGATCGCATAGAAGTAAATACATCTAGCGAAACTCTAGGTAATCCTTATCGTACTGGCGATGCAGAGCTGCTTGGTAACGGTTTGTATTGCGAGCAAGTTATAGAACAGAAAGGCGAGCTTGTAATCCCCAATGCGCTTGAAGATGAAGAATGGCAAAATAACCCAGACATCAAACTAGGCATGATTTCTTATTGCGGCTTACCGCTATTCTGGCCAAATGGGGAGACATTTGGAACAATCTGTATGCTTGACTCTGAGAGAAACGAGTACAACGATAGTTACCGTCAGTTGCTTGAAACTTTCAAAGATTCAATCGAAGCACAGCTTTCAGTTGTGTACCAACAACATAAACTTCAGCGACTTAACACCGAGCTAAAGAGTCGAATTGAAAATCGTACCACGGATTTAGCCCAGTTAAGTTACTCCTTAACACAAGAAATTGATCGCCGTAAAGCCGCGGAAAAACAAGTGAGCTACCAAAAAACACATGATCAGGGGACTGGGTTTCTAAATCGCTCTGCACTTGAGAACATTGTCCAATACACCTTACAGTCCCTTGATAGTGATCAGCAATCGCTTGTGGTCATCAACATTGGTTTTAGTAACGCTCGCAGTATTCAGACCAGGCACGGGTTCGAGGTCTTTGACAACATTTTAAAAGAATTTCACTCCAGATTAACCAGACACGGTGCTAGCGGATTTATCACTGGTAGACCAAGTTCGAATGACATGGTTTTATTGATTTGGGGAGAGGATATTGAAGCTCGGTTAAATCAACTATTAGATGATATCACTAAAATTAGCGTAGATGGATTTGTCTTCAACAAAACAGAAATACATTTGCACACGTATATCGGTATAGTTCAAGCTTACAAAGATTGCAGCAATGCTAAGCGTATCCTTCAACATGCATGTTACGCGATGCTTCTATGTAAAGAATCCGGCGAACCTTTTAGTTATTTTAGAGAAAATCATTCGGCGGATCTCAATAGTCACAATGAACTGGAAAGTTACCTTTTACAAGCAGTGCGTAACGACGATTTAGTGTTGTACTTTCAACCTCAAGTAGACTCCAAAACACGTAAATGGATTGGCGCAGAAGCCTTGCTTCGCTGGAGACATCCAATACTTGGCGACGTTTCCAACGAAGCATTGATACATATGGCCGAACAAAACGGGCTTATCTTTGAAGTTGGCTCTTTTGTTCTGCGTACCGCGATAGACAAAGCGAAACAATGGTCTGAGTTAATCGATAACTTCAAAATTGCCGTCAACGTTTCTCCCATTCAATTACAAAACGTAAATTTTGCAGAACAAGTGCAACACCTACTCGACACTTTCCATTTGCCAGCACACTTTCTCGAACTCGAAGTAACCGAGAGCGCTCTAATTGCCGATGAAATAGTAGCACGCACAACGTTAAATAAGTTGCACAAACTAGGTGTGACATTGTCACTTGATGATTTTGGTACAGGATATGCCTCGTTCAGCTATTTAAAGAAATATCCATTTGATGCCATCAAAATTGATAAAAGCTTCGTCCAGCAAATGGAAAAGTCGGACGATGATCGCGCGATAATTTGTTCTATCATACACATTGCGAAAAAACTGGAACTCCAAGTCGTGATCGAAGGCATTGAATCTCCCCAACAAGAGCAGTTTCTCATTGGTGAGGGCTGTGATATCGGACAAGGTTTTCTTTATGGTAAACCTATGCCTTGTAATGAATTTGAGCAAAGTTTGTTTAATCAGCGCCTTTCTGGCGGGCAATACGCCTACTCTTCCTAAGCATTCTCTTTACTATGAGGGCGGTGGTTTCTATAATCGCCGCCCGCTTCTATTAAAAGGCTAATATCTTCATGGATCAGTTGACTGCCACGCTTAAGAAAATTGAAAAGCAGAACTATCGAGCTTATCAGCAAATCAAAGGTCAATACGACTTCACTGATTTCACTTTGTTTATCGATCATGTACAGGGTGACCCTTATGCATCGGCGTCACGTTTTCGTGCGACTCGCGCATGGTCTTTGACTGGTCTTGAGTGGCTAAGAGACGAGTCTCCTGCATTTCAAAGAGCTGCACGTGATTTTATTGCGCGTAGTTTTGAACAGTTTGCTAAACAAGAAAACTCAGTATCAATTTCACTGACAGGCCAAACTGTACTGGATAGCACCGCGGTGTTGTTTACTGAAGAAGGTATTGAACTGCGTTTTCGAGTTAACTTACCAGCCGAAGGTCGTTCAGTATTGGGGAAAAAAGCCAACAACATACTGACTTTCCACCTGCCTAAGTTTATCCGTCGAGCAACTTTAGAGCGTGAACTCGACAAAGCCGCTTTAATTAAGCACTGCCAAGTTGTTGAAGACCAAGATGCCCTGCGAGAACAGTTGGAGGCCAATAACTTAGTCGCGTTTGTCGCAAACGGCAGTATCCTTCCTCGAATTGCAGGTAATTGCGACCTTCCTATGAAAGAAGCCGTTGAGTTTAAAGCCCCTGAATCTCTACAAGTCACTTTACATGCGCCAAACAAGGGCCATGTCACAGGATTAGGAATTCCAAAAGGTATCACACTGATCGTAGGTGGCGGCTTCCACGGTAAATCTACCTTATTAAATGCAATAGAGCGTTCAATTTACGATCATATTCCAGGAGATGGTCGCGAATACATTGTTGCCGATAACAAGGCTATGAAGATTCGTGCCGAAGATGGTCGATGCGTACACCACTTGAACCTGTCGAACTACATCAACCATTTACCAATGGGTAAAGATACGGCGGACTTTTCTACTCAAGACGCATCAGGCTCAACGTCGCAAGCCGCTTGGCTTCAAGAGTCTATTGAAGCGGGTTCAAGCACATTATTGATTGATGAAGATACTTCTGCTACCAACTTCATGATTAGAGATGAGCGTATGCAGGCATTGGTGGCAAAAGGTGATGAGCCAATTACTCCTCTCGTCGACCGCATTGGTCAATTACGAGATGATCTTGATATCTCTACCATTATCGTTATGGGTGGGTCGGGCGACTACTTAGACGTTGCCGATACCGTCATTCAAATGCACGACTACCAAGCCGTTGATGTGACTGAAAAAGCGAAAGAAGTTATCGCTCAGCACCCTACTCAACGCCATAACGAGTCAGAAGAACGTTTACAGACCTTCCCACCTCGAGCACTGAACCGCGTTGCGTTGATGAATATTCTGACTGACGGCAAGTTCCGTGTGAATGCGAAAGGCAAAGAGTCACTTCGATTTGGTAAAGAGTTTACTGATCTTAGCGCTTTGGAACAGATAGAGTCAGCCGATGAAGTCAACACAATTGGCTGGTTATGGTTCCAAATTGCTCAACTTCCAGGTTGGTGTAATCATCCGGCGAAGGAGATTGAAGAAATGCTGTCTGGTGAGTGGCATGCCGCTCTTCCTAAGCAAGGCGACTTAGCCAAACCACGCACACTAGACGTTATGGCTGCCCTCAACCGCATGCGAAAATCTCAGTTTAAGTCATCATGCTAGTTTTGATACGCTGACAGAGACAGTTCAATCAAAAGGCAGCTATAGTTAGCTGCCTTCCTTTATCTTTATTCTTAGCGAATCATTCGTTTCTCAGTACATTCCACGCTTCACAAAGAACTCTAAATCTTTCTGCATCGCCATTTTCTCGATCAGGATGCCAACGAAGCGCGAGTTTTCGCCATTGTTTTCTAATTTCCGCAGGCGTAGCGTCAGTGTTAAGTTCAAATAGTGACAGTGCCTTTGTCTTATCTACGCTGGCTACTGACGAACCACCGATGAACTTTTGATAAGTTGTCCAAAATTCATTCAACAGTCGACGCACTTCATCTTCATCCGCTTCGTAATTGCGCCAATCTAAGTAATACTCACGCAAAGGATCATGAATATCGATCTTATGCCTCAAAGCTTCCATCGAAGACATGAGCTGAATATCCATGGCTTCGACTCGAAGCCAACTATCCGGATACAGAGTGTCTTGCAGTTGATATAATGCATTCATGATCAGGAAATTTCTTTTGAATAAATCCTTATCGGGAGAGTCGTCCAGCTTTGAAATATAACCTTGTTCACCCAACGAGCTTGCCAAGGTGTGCACTTTCCAATTAGAGGGCTGTTTTCTCAGAATTTCTAGCATTGGCCAAAGCAGCGGATTTTCTATTGCATGAGGCTCAATACTATTGACAGTACGTTGTCCTTCCATTCATCCTCTCTGACACGAGTTTAGGGCCCCATTCACGGCACAAAAAACATAGTTTCCACTTTGTAGCATAAATGCAAAAAGGCCGATAGTCATTCACCATCGGCCTTTGTAAGGAGATCACGTAAAGGTTAAATAACCCCTAGCTCACGTAAACGTTCCATAAGGTAGCTATGTGCAGTGTAGCGCTCAGATAACACCACTTCCGGCTTTGGATGCAGGAACAACGGTAATGAGATACGTGACTTTTCTTGACGGCCACCCGTAGGGTTGATTACACGGTGAGTCGTTGAAGGGAAATAACCACCTGACGCTTCTTGAAGCATATCACCAATGTTGATGATTAAGTTTCCGAAGTCACATGGTACATCGATCCAATCACCCTCTTTACTCTTTACTTGCAGTCCAGGCTCATTGGCAGCAGGCAAAACCGTTAGCAGGTTAATGTCTTCATGCGCAGCAGCGCGAATAGCGCCGGGCTCTTCTTCGCCTGTCATCGGTGGGTAGTGAAGCACGCGTAGTAATGTTTTGTCGCTGTTATTGATCATTTCTGACAACGCGATAGAGAACTTCTCTTGAACGTCCTTAGGTGCGTACGCTTCAACCCAGCCTAATAGCTCTTGAGCAAATGCATTGGCACGCTCGTAGTACTCTAAGATTTCAGCTTTAAGCTGCTCTGGGATCTGCCCCCAAGGGTAAACATGAAAGTACTCTTTGATGTCTTTCACTTTGTGCCCTTTCGCCACTTCAGACACAGAAGGTGGGAAGTAGCCATCTTGGGTGTCTACGTTAAAGTGAAAATCATTCTTTTGTTCTGAACAGAAAAACTCATGCCAGTTTTTGTAAATTGACTCTACAAGCTCTTGTGGAATCGGGTGGTTTTTCAACACACCGAACCCCGTTTCGCGTAGAGAGGTAACGAACTGTTGAGCAGCATCGTCAGCAAGATAATCGACAGTTTCCAGTTTCATGGCTTTACTTCTTTTTTATTAGACTGAATCATGGATTCTATGGATGGGCATGTTGTAAATCAAACTTTAATGAAAAGTGCACGCGCAAACGTTTTAATGTTGAGCAGTTTGCCAATAAATCAACATTTTCAGTGATCAAAAAACCCATTAAAATATCAATTGCACACCGTTCAATTAAGTGCAATCATTAACACAATCTATGGAGTCCCACTGTAAGATAAATTGAAGGATCAAATAACTCTATGAAAAGCACCTCGACACTCTTAGGATTAACGATTTTTTATGCCATCGTGTTTTTATTTTCTGCGTTGGAACCTAACTCACGTGCAGTTTGGTTTGCGGAGATTATCCCGGCGATTGGTATTCTTGTTGCTATTTGGGCGATTTCGATTCGCTATCAGTTCAGTAATACGGCTTACTTTTTAATGTTCATCTGGCTCTGTTTGCACACTATCGGTGCGAAATATACGTTCTCCGAAGTGCCGTTTGACTGGTTTAACGACATGATTGGTTCAGAGCGAAATAATTTTGACCGCATTGCGCACTTTTCAATTGGCCTTTACGCATATCCGATCGCTGAATACTTGATAAACAAAAAACGGTTCAACAAAGCGTTCTCTTGCTGGTTTGCTTTGTTTGCTATCATGTCACTTGCTGCTGGCTATGAGATTATCGAATGGTGGTATGCGGAGTTGGCTGGTGGCGATGAGGGAATTGCCTTTCTGGGCTCGCAAGGTGACATATGGGACGCCCAGAAAGATATGTTGTGCGATACCGTTGGTGCAGTGTTGTCGTTATTCTTAATGTCGGCTCAACGTCGATTCTCTCAACCATTCTAAATAAGGGTTAAACCCATCAACAATTGGAACCTGTACGATTTGAGCGACCTCGTATTCGTGCAGGTTTTCTATTTTCTCTTCCACCAATTCATAGAGCTCTCGACGAGTTTTGATCACCAGCAACCATTCGTTGTCAGTACAAACCTCCCCTTTCCAAACGTAGTGGCTTTCAATAGGCATTGTTTGAATACACGCGGCTAATTGGGCATCTAGCAAACCTTTAATGATCTGATCTCGATTTTTTTCATTACTGGTTGTACTTAAAACCATGCAATAGTCATGTTTCATACTCATTTTCTAGCCCTTTATTATTTCATCGTCACTTTGCCGCCAATCATTTTGTAAGCGGGGGTTCCTCTTACTAGGGTATCTCTTGCAAACTCTTGTCCGCAAGCGGGGCAAATACATGGGGTTTGTGTGAAATCGTCAACAATGCGCTCTTTGAAGCATTTAACCAGTGCGCCTTTCCCGCCTTTACGGTACTTAAATAGTTGAGTTTTACATTTAGAGCAAAAGATATCGACGGTTTTCGTCGGTTGTTTTTTATTCGGTTTCGCCATGGTTACTTTCTATATCCGGTTTGACCCATACATTATTAAAATCAAACCAACCTAAGGCATTACACTTTGCATTTTGTAACGCACCGCTGTGGTCTTTATTCACGCCTAGCCAGCAGTGAAACATAGGAATCACCTGACAGCTTTTTACTAATTGTCGTCCTAGCTCACGCGCAGGAAAGTCTGTGTGCATGCCGGCACGCCATTGATCGACAAGTTTAGCCCATTCACTAAAATCGTAACCTGAACTGAACTTCTCAATATCACTGTAATCCAGGAGCCAGCCCGCCAACGCGTCATTTCGGTTCGTTGCAATGCCCATAGCTTTCACCCAGATATCCACTTCCTCAGGCGCGGGCGGTTGAGAATCATAACGAATAAACTCAACCTCTATACCGTGCGGTTTTAAGAGTGTCTTGATGGCCTTGGCAACTACTGGAAACATCGGATGCTTTTTCTGATACGCTACGGAAATTACCTTATTAGCCTGTGGTACGCTGCCCGCTTCTGCTGGCCTAAGATCAATCCAACCGGGCTTAAGGCCAAAGGCTTGCAATACTCCCAGTTCCATCACTTTATCTTGTGGGACATGCGCGTAAATCTGGTGACTGTTGAGGGTTTGCGAGAGGAACTCTGCCCAACGTGGATCTTTTGCAATCCCAGTGTTTTTGTTTAGTAATAGGAATGTACAGCCAGGGTCCAGCTCGACTTCATCGGATGAACCTTGTCTATCCATCTTCGGCTTTGACAGGCTTGGATAAACCATTGAAGAATAGGCTTCATCGATTACCCACACCTCCACTTGGTCAAGTAAAGGGCGAAAACCAAAGTAGCCATCAAAAGCAGTCAAAATAAGACGCTTATCATCATTCATTTTAACTTGGAACGGCCCTGTCCCTATCGGTTGTCTATCGAAGCTTTCAGAACGCAAAGCACTCGGTAGCAAAATTTTTGCTTGCGACTCACTCAGAGCCAGAGGAAGGTAGCGATCAGGACGGACGAGCTCAATATCAACGGTCCACTCTTGTGGTGAAGACACCCGCTTTATGTGAGAAAACAAGTTCAAGCTATTTAACGCAAGCACACTTTCAAGAACACAACTAGTTGTTAACGGTTCACCGTTATGAAAGCGTACTCCACGACGAAGATAAAAACGCCAATGTGTATCAGAAATTGCTTCCCACGTGTGGGCTAAATCTGGTTGAAGTTGTTCATTTTCATCAAGGCGAGTGAGTCCGCTAAAAATTTGTCTGGCGATGTGCTGTTCAGAACGCCGCATCGGTTTCTGCGGGTTTAACATCGACAATGGTCGATAATAAGGCAAACGCACGACCTGCTCGCCCTGTCGATGTTGAAGCCCTAGATAACCTTGGATAACCTGCGTCAATCGTGCCGCATCGTTATCAAGCGCATCTAGAGCCTGACCGATTTTCCCTTCATCGAGATAACGCCTGGCGAGGTTTTCGCTGACGTCGCTTCGATTACGTTTAAAAACGAGTTTCGAAAGTTTTCCTCGACCCGCTGCCGGATGCCACTCAATCCAGCCCTCTTCTTCAAGTTTATTTAGAACAATACGAGCATTACGACGTGTACAAAACAACGCTTCGGTGATGTCTTCGAGCTGAACGTCCGTATCGTGACCGGAAAATTTTTCAAACAGTGTTTCGAACTGAACACGTAAACGAGGGCTACTCATAAAGAGGAAATTCTTATCTTGTTGTCGATAAGCTAAGTTTCCTCATTTTTACCAAAAAGTGCAAACATCACACTATAGATTATTGAATATCGATACCAATTTCTCGCGAAAGTTCAGCCAGTTGTTCCTCGTTGTCCAGCTTGATAGACCATTTGCACTCTGCTCCATGAGATAAAACAACGTTCGCTCCTCTACCCAGCAACTGAATTGCATCGGTTTGCGCTTGCAAGGTTACCATTGCACTACCGGAGAGCTTAATCACTATTTCACGCTGGGTTGCAATGATTTTTCCTAATGAAAACTCAATCACCATCTTAGTTTATACCGACTTTGTTTTGTGTTGTTTCACAGCGATGGTCAAGCGACTGGTACACACTAAACGGCCTCGCTCATCAGTGATATCGATTTGCCACACTTGCGTTGAAATACCCAGATGAAGCGGTTTTGCCGTACCAATCACATGACCACTTCGCATGGCTCGCACATGGTTCGCGTTAATATCTAAACCGACGCAGTAGCTGCCTTCATCGACAGAGAAGTTTGCAGCCAATGAGCCTAATGTTTCTGCGAGCACGACTGATGCACCACCGTGAAGCATTCCTAAAGGTTGATGAGTAAAGCTGCATACGGGCATGGTTGCTGTAAGGGAGTCGTCAGTGAAATCTGTATATTTAATTTGTAGGTGCTCGATCAGGGTATTTTTTGACGTGGCATTCAGAATCTCTATGCTTACGGGCTTTTTCCATATACTCATTGTTTTACTCTTAGTTTCACAAACTGGTTTGTTAGGTTGTAACGATGTGCTAGGAAGCTAGCATAGACGCTACTTGGGCATAACTTCAAGACGTAACATCTCACCCTCTTTATTAATCAGATGAATAACTTGATCCATGCATCATGTTACTATTTGGGTATATACTATTGCTTCAAAACAAAAAATTAAATGGAGCCTGTTATGAAGGTATGGATGAAAGCCTCTGCTCTTTTAACTATCGCGGGTTTAACAGCGTGTAGCGCATCACCGACGGGTCGCAACCAGATCCTGATGTTTTCAGATCAGGAAATGTCATCGCTTGGCGCTAAATCTTTCGAACAAATGAAGAAAGATATCCCAATCAGCAAAGATCGCAAAACGAATGCCTACGTTCAATGCGTTGCCAAACACATCACTGACACCATTCCCGCTCAATCTGGATTTAAAGACTGGGAAGTCGTTGTTTTTGATAGTGAACAAGTCAATGCGTTTGCTCTACCAGGTGGGAAGATCGGCGTGTATACCGGGCTTTTAGATGTCGCGAAAAACCAAGATCAGTTGGCAACAGTTATTGGTCACGAAGTCGCTCACGTCCTCGCTGACCACAGTAATGAACGTCTTTCACAAAGTCAGTTAGCAAATGCCGGGTTGTCTCTAGCAAACGTTGCCATTGGAGCTTCCGAGTACAAACAGTATCAACAAATGACGATGGCGGCACTTGGTGTCGGTGTCCAATACGGTGTTATTTTGCCATACGGTCGTACTCAGGAATCTGAGGCTGATATTGTCGGGCTGGAATTCATGGCAAAAGCAGGTTTCGACCCACGTCAAAGTGTCGATTTATGGAAAAATATGAGTGCTGCATCAGGTGGTTCTCAACCACCTGAATTCTTCTCAACCCACCCATCGCACAGTACGCGCATTAAAGATTTACAAGCAACCATAAATAAGCTGCCTGCGTATAACGCGAAAGCACCAAGATGTGGCTAATTCATTGCTACTATCGTCTACTACTTAAGCTTGCCAAATAAAAAAGCTCCCTAGGGAGCTTTTAATGATTCTAATCAAGTGCCCAATATCTGTAGCGGCAAACTTAACAAACTATCTCCGAGAGTGGCAAAATACCAGATGATAGAAACAAAACCTCCGACAGAGACCAAGTACCAAGCAAGTGAAAATAGTTGCCCATAACGGGTTAATGGCAATAAATGGCTTTGATGTCGAGCTCTCCATTCCATCACCACTTCCAACATTCCCATTAACAATAAAAACCCTAGCAACGTCAGACCGAAATAGTAACTGATAAAAATGCCTAATAAAGCGGTCGCAATACTGCCAACTAACCCGACCCAAGTATTCATTGAGAAGGTAATACTTTTGAGCACATGGCCACCATCTAATGGTAAAATAGGCAGCAGATTAAATAGGTTTAGCAAGGCGTTAAACACAGCAAGCCCAGCGAAGATCACCTCACCAGTCATCCAATAAAGCAAAGTAAAAACAATACTAAGTACTAAACCGAAAAATGGTCCCATGATTGAGATAACCACATCCTGCCAGCGCGTGTTTATCTTTTCGTCACTTAGCGCCAAACCACCTAGGAATGGAATCAAATAGATCCCTTTGGTCTTCATTCCAAAATACTTCATCGCTCTAATGTGACCATATTCATGGAAAACCAAGCAAGCGATCAACGCTAGCGCGAACTCGATGGAAAATAGCCAAGAATATGCAGCGAGACTTGCAGACGCTAACGCCACTTTAATAACTTTCGCACTTTTAAGTGCTTTCATCCCAAGAGATACGAGACCTATTATACTTAAACGCTTTTCGGATGGTGGCGTAACTTCTGGCACTTGGCGCTCGATGTCTTTTTCATTTCGACAACCTTCGTTGACGAGCTCACCGTTAATTGTGACCTTGTAACTCAATTCAAACGGTTGCCATGTTAAAGAACACTCTAAATGACAGTTCAGGATTTCCTCACCCGCAGAGAGCCTAAACTGGTGTAGACAAGTCTCTGCGGTATTGTCACTGGCATCGATTTGAGACACCAACGTATTATCCCAATATAACTGCTGCCACCCAGCCATCGATCCTTCGAGCCTTAGCGAACGACCTAAAAATTCAACATTCAGTAATTCCAATGCGGCTCCTATTGCGTCTATTGAATAACTACATAGCGAGCGCGAATTATGCCTGTGAAGTGAAGAAACAGCAAAGCGAGCTATCTCTTGATTTGATCGTTATTTAACTATAAAGCTCGCAAAACAATTCTGGTCGTACCATTCTCTTCAAAAATATAACGATAATACATGCCCTTACAAGCCATCGTTTGACCTATGCATCATATTTAAAACGCAAAATACGCTCAAACTTTGACAAGTTATTAAACATACAATTAACATTACATTTACATCACCGTTGTATTTCGCGTATTAACAATTGGTGTAAGTACCACACAACAATTACAAGGACTTCGGTCCAGCATTATGACACCCTAGGAGGGTCAAGGATGAACAAGAAGCACTGCTCTCTGCTTACAATTTCAATATTGTTTGCGTGTAATGCCCACTCAGCGGGCTTCCAGGTAGCTGAACATTCGGCATCTGGTCTTGGTCGAGCATTTTCAGGTGAAGGGGCTGTCGCAGATAATGCCAGCGTCCTTGCTCGTAACCCTGCAGCAATGACACTTTTCAAAGAAGCTCAATTTTCGGGCGCGTTATCTATCATCGACCCTGAAGTCGATGTGTACGACACTGTAAACAATGAACACGCGAAAGATGTCGCCCCTTTACAGATCGTGCCAGCAGGTTATTACATCAGCCCTATCAATGATAACTGGGCTTGGGGCATCGGTATGTTCACAACATACGGTGTTGCCACTGACTATCCAAATGATATTTCCGCAGGTGATATGGCGGGTGACACTTCCCTACTTTCAGTAAACATCAACCCTAATGTCGCTTACCGTATCAACGAGTCTTTCAGTGTCGGTGGTGGTATCAACCTAGTATACGCTGAAGCAGAGCTGACTCGCCACAAAGGCGCACTCGCCGGTATTTTAGGTGGTAATAAGTCCGATAACCTTGTCGGCATGGAAGGTGAAACTTTCGCTTGGGGATGGAATGTCGGCGCTTTATTTGAGCTAAATGAAAACAACCGTTTTGGCTTTGGCTACCGCTCTAAGGTTGATCTAGATTTTGATGACGGTGAGTTTAGTAGTTACGACTCTGGTCGAGCTTCATCACCAAAAGTTGATGGCCGTTTAAAAATCTCTCTCCCTTCAATTATCGAATTATCGGCTTTCCATCAACTGAATGAACAATGGGCTGTACATTACGGCTGGCAACAAACCGACTGGAGCACATTTAAAGAACTAAAAGCGACCAGTAACGAATGTAATGACGGAGTATGTTTCTTTAAACCTGAGAAATATGAAGACAACAATCGCTACTCCATTGGTGCAACTTACAAACTTAATACAGACTGGACATTCCGTGCAGGCTTTGCGTACGACGAACAAGCAGGTGAAGCGACATTGAGTATTCCTGACAGTGACCGTTTTTGGTACAGCGCGGGCCTAACTTACGCAATGAGTGAGAATTTAACTTTCGATGCAGGCTTTGCACTTGTTAAGAGTAAATCAGGCTCTTTCACTGAGACAAATGCTCTGGGTGAAGAGATTAAGTTTGACTCAGAAGGTACTGCTTACATCAGCGCGGTACAGATGAACTACACCTTCAAATAATGGGATTACGGAGTAAACCAATGAAACACACGTTTAAATTATCAATGCTTTGTTCTGCAATCCTTCTTGCTGGTTGTGGTGATGATACCTCCAGCTCTGGTACTTCCGACAAAGTTCAATTTGAAGATGAAGTCCAAGCATTGCTTGATCGCGAAACATCCATCAGTTTTACGCTTCAAGGAGCGAACGCAGATGTACCGGCACCGTCTTACTTATTAATGGACACAAGCGATGGTACGCTTGGTCTGCCAACTGATGGCGATGATGCTTTAACCAACCCTAGAGCCTCAATGAACACGATGGATGGATGGTCAACGTCTATGCCAATCGTTCTTAACTTCAACGGCGACGGTTTTGCAACGGGCATGCTGTCGTCTGGTGTTAAAGTCATCAAGATTAACCAACGCTTAACCGAGTGGGACGGTAAATCTAACCCAATCGAAGAGGTACTCGTTCAGAATCAGGACTACGTAGTTCAAGCAAAAGGTAGCTCTCTATACATCCAGTTCTTGGCTGCACTTGATGAGTCAAGCGAGTACATTTTTGCGGTTACACAAGATGTTACTGACGTGAATGGTGAGCCAATTGGTACATCAGCAAGTTATGCGACTGGTAAATCGAAAGAAATCGTTTATGAAACTGGCGACCTTGCTTCTGTTCAAGCAGTCACTCAGGCGGTTGAAGGCATTTTTGGTCTAGCTCAAGTTAATCCTAACGACATCGTTTACTCCTCATGGTTCAGTACCCAGTCTGTAGGTGATACGTTAGCGGCAGTCAAAGGAGTAACCGCTACTGGTTTTTCTACTGGCGCAAACACACTAAATACCGTTTACAAAAATGACTCAAACGAAGGTTCAGTAGACTTATCAACGGCCTACACAATAACGCTCGGTGAAACCCAAGACTTTAGCACTGCGCTAGACTCTGACGATGACTTTAGTAAATACATTAGCGATCTAGACGCAGCTAAAACGGCAATTAAAGGCCTTTACATGCAATCAGGTGCCGATGTAAGCGTGACACAAGGTGTGGTAAGACTGCCTCATTACTTGGAAAAAGGCGCAAGCTGGAACATGCAACCAATGGTATCTGCGATGCCAAGCCTAGCGAAGCTAAGCGCAGCATTAGCGGATCCGAACGAGCAAGCAAACATGGTTCAGCAGCTATCAACAGGCGTTTTTGCAAATGATCCTGTTGATGTGACAAAGCTTGCTACAGATCCTACAGAGCAGCTAAAACTTGTTGGAGCTAAGCTTACTCTTACCGATGGTACCCAGCTTGATAGTGAGCGTATCATTACTCGCTACTCGCCTGTTCCCGTAGTGAAATCGGTTGAAGATGTCGAAGTACTGGTCTTCACACCTAAATCTGGCGTCGCGAAAGACGTTGTGATTTATCAACACGGCATCACCTCTGCGAAAGAGAATGCGTACGCGTTCGCGTTCAATATGGTAAAAGCAGGTGTGGCAGTTATCGCTATTGACTTACCTATTCATGGTACGCGCAGCTTAGATGAACAACGTTCCGCAAATGCGAATGTACTGGCTTATCTAAATCTTTCCAACTTAGCCGTTGCGCGTGACAACCTACGTCAGAGTGTTCTGGATGTGTTAGGTTTGCGCGCTAGCTTAGTAGTATCTGCTCAAGGCGGTCTTTTAGCTGGAGGTCCTCTGCAAGGCTTCAACCCAATGACGGGTTCAAAAGTCAAAATGCTAGGTCATTCACTTGGCGGTATTGTAGCTACATCTGCCGTCGCAGCAGCAAACAATACACTGGGCAGCTCTACTGCGGATGCGCTGTACACCTTTAGTTCTGCATCAGTACAGAACTCTGGTGGACAAATTGGTAATTTGTTACTGGGTTCAGACAATTACGGCCCTCAGATCAAACATAACCTCGCTTATGCAGCATCAAAAGACTATGCGAATTACGCTGATGCATCATGTGCGGATCTAGAAGATAAAACATGTTACGAAGCATTTGAGGCTGCGGCAACGGAAGCTCAAGTAGCAGCGCTAGAAGCAGGTTTCTCACAATTTATCTATGCAGCACAGACTACACTAGACACTGTCGATCCGTTCACAAACGCTTCAGATTTAGTGGCATCTGGTTCGCTAACGACACCATTCTTTATGACAGAAGTGGATGGCGATAGCACAGTACCAAACAGCGTTCCAAATGCACCATTCGCGGGTACTGAACCGCTTGCTAATAAGCTAGGGTTGAAGACTGTGAACAGTACGGACACTACTGTGAATGCAACTGCGAGCTTTGTACAGTTTAATGCTACTGCATCGCACAGTACTTTTGCTTCGCCAAATGGCACTTTGTCTGATATTGATCATCATGTAGAGATGCAGATGGAAAACACTGACTTCTTAATGGATGACGCACTAACAGGTGTCACTAACACTTCTGTTTTGAAGTAATCGCAACACCCTTCCTACCAAAGCCCAGTTTCTACTGGGCTTTTTCATTTCAATTCTATTCAAACCCACTCATATTTCCTCTGCTATAGTTAAATCGATGTCTTTGCCTAACTCACTTGTTTAAAAGGAAAACTCTATGCGCGTATTGACTGTTATTGCCACTGTATTACTTCTTTCTGCATGCGGAAGTAGCCAATATCTGATGTCGACAAATGAAGGGAAAATTATTACCTCTTACGGTAAACCAGACCTGAACGAGGAAACGGGTATGTACGAATATGAAGACATGGATGGTAAAGAAATGAGTATTTCAAAAGAGCATATTGTCCAGATTGTCGAACGTTAACGACAGGCCCTCTGTAAATTAGAGGGCTATGTTCTAGCCACCCTCTCTTTACATTTACCTCTTTTAGGCTTGTAATCGTTGTAGGAATTGACACAACCAATTCATAAGCCAAAACAATCAATAGTGTCTTTTATACTTCCGTATTATTTATTTAGCGAATATTTTACATCTTCACCTTAATCAGGTTGGAGTATTGTAAAATCTAGTCTTTAATTCGCTAACACCCTTTTATTTCTCAGGATAAAGTGGATAATACCGCCACAAAATAACATTACTAAGGTGAGTCCTTATGTCTATTGAAGCTACTCTGCTTGCGCGCTGCGAGTCAAAATGTGAACTGTGTTCTTCTGAATCTCAACTAACTGCATACGCTGTCCCACCTCACGGTAATGTGACGGTTGATACTGCCATCATGGTTTGTGATAAGTGTCTGGGTGAGATCGATGAGCCAAAAGACATTAACCACTGGCGTTGTCTAAACGAAAGCATGTGGAGCCAGGTTCCTGCTGTACAAGTGACGGCATGGCGCCAACTCACTCGCCTAAACACAGAAAGCTGGGCTCAAGATGCTCTTGACATGATGTACATGGAAGAAGAGCAAATGAACTGGGCAATGAAAGGGATGTCTGCTGACGATAAAACGGTTGACTGTAACGGCACTGAACTTAAGAAAGGTGACGATGTAACAGTAATTAAAGACCTACCAGTAAAAGGCACTAATCAAGTAATCAAGCAAGGTACCGTGATTCGTGGTATTAGCCTTGGCGATGATCCAAAGCTAGTTTCGGGTAAGGCAAATGGTGGTCAGTCGATGTACGTGATCGCAGAATACTGCCGCAAGAAGTAATATCGCACTTCAGTCATGTCAAAACGGGGCACCAATGGTGCCCCGTTTTTCTATACAACACTTAATCTACTCTCATGTCTACCTCCTCTAGAGTGTTTCTTTTCTAGGGCGTAGGTTGAGTAGGCATGTTTTACAAATAAAAAAATACCGGCTCATAGGCCGGTATTTCTTACATTATTTCAATATTAACGGTACATACCGATGTCTTTTTGAATATGTGCTGACAAGTCTTCTGCGTAGTAACTGCGTGGCGCAGTGTTATCTACAAATAGAATGTCCAGTAAGTGAGCAATCAGTCCTTTGAAGTTAACCGCGTAGGTTTTCTTATCCATAGAGGTTGGTAAAGCTACATTTGTCATTTGCATTGCTTGTGCCATGATTGCCTCTCTTTAAAAGCAGTAGTCTGTTTAGTTGGTTGTATATTAGTCAGTTTCTTATTGTTTAAGAAATGACAAATTTTACCCATTCAAATTAGAATTTCTAATAAAACAAACTCATTACAAAACTCAAAAATACAAATGAATAATAACGGCATAAATAATCACAATTCCCGTAATTACATTGAATAACTGAACATTACCTGCATAATCGCCCCTTAACTCACAACATATATTTAACAATATTTTTCGTTATTTCTTTTGATTTTTGTTCTTACTTTATATTTTTTGATTAGTAATATTAACGCTAGTTTGACGCTTCGCTTTATTTTTTAGGAGTGATGCCACCACTGCCGATGTCATCACAACAACTAAAAATGTGAGAGACCATGTTGTCGGAATCTCATATTCTGTTCCAACCAATAGCATTTTTACCCCGATAAACATCATGATTACTGATAATGCTGGTTTTAAGTATACAAACTTGTCTAACATTGCTTGAAGAACAAAGTACAGCGATCGCAAACCCAATAATGCAAATACGTTCGCAGCTAAGACTAAAAATGGCTCTCGCGTTACCGCGAATATAGCTGGTATAGAATCCAACGCAAACATAACGTCCATTACTGCAATGACACCAACAACGATCAGCATCGGTGTTGCCACCCACTTACCAGCTTGCTTTAAGATTAAGTGATTTCCTTGGTAGTCATCTGTAACTGGCAATACCTTTCGAATCAACTGCTCCGGATATGGATTAACTTCTTCTGCTTCGCCTTTGTCGCGAGCTAGCTTAACACCTGTCCAAATAAGGAAAGCAGCAAATAAGTACAATACCCAGTGATACTGTGCAAGTAACTGAGCACCAACCGCAATCATGACAGCGCGTAAAACTAGCGCACCTATCACCCCCCAAAGCAATGCTCTCGGACGCAAATGCTCCGGCACACTGTATTGTGCAAAGATGATGGCAAACACAAACAAGTTATCAACGCTTAACGACTTCTCTAGTAAGTAACCAGTTAAGAATGAAATCGTTGCTTTGTCGTTCGTATAAGCGCTATGTGGCGCGTAAAAGTCCCAGAATAAATAAATAGAACCTGCAAAAACAAAGGCAAGCAAGAACCAAAAAACACTCCAAACGATGGCTTTTTTCATCGTGATAACGCCACCACGTGTTTGATAGATATCAAGCGTAACAAGAACAAGGGTAAATAAACCAAAAGCACCATACATCGCTAATGATTCTTGAAGAGGCACCGATTGGCTCAATTGGGTGGTATTTTCGATAAGAGACATATTTCCTCCCATGGCGGAAGGACTTCGTTTGGTGACCTTCCGCAGACAATAACAACCAACAGCCACATAACGATTATGTGCTGCTAGTCAATGAATGCGTTGGTCTCGTTGAAGTGTTGACGTGAATGAACCACGTAACACCTTTACTTACCGGATAAGCTGATGCTTAACGAGATGACGATAAGTAAACTTGCGCTAACTACTCCCCAAACGCCGACATAATAACGCCGAGCGTCAGGCTTTCCAACAAAAAAGCCTTGTCTTATCGAAATAAAATTCTTATCAAAAATCAGGAAGCACTATAAAAAGAAAGAAGTGGATTCAACCACCTGAACTTTAGTAAACAGACAAAAAGCAGCAAATGGCTCAAGACAAACTCTTCATTGGTTAGAGCCCTAACGGGGAAGATAGATACAAAAAAGGAGCATTACTGCTCCCTTTTGTAGCATCCACATTCTTAGCAATTCAAAAGCCGCTTAGAGGCACAAAGTAGACCAGTGTTGACCAAATTGCGATCCAGGCAACCACGACTGCCGTATCTGCCCAATCTTTATTCCACATACTGCCATCCTCATCAACCCATGTAGTAAGTGGAGAGCAGCAAAATCAATACCAGTATCTATTATCGACGTCGCTTTGTGTAAAGTTTGTGACTTTGATTCAAACAGTTTGGCTCATCGGTCAGGAGTTCAATAAAACAATCAGCCATGGACAAACTGGTCACACGCCCTTCTCCTTTCATCTCCTGCAATGCGTCGTACCCCTCTTTCCCTTTCATCGTATAGGCAGAAGAAGTCCCTCGATACCAAACATCATCTTGAACACCAACCCATTGTTTGCCATCAAAAATCACTAATGATTGAACTCTTTCACCTTTTGGGGCATCTGCGTGATACTCGAAGTTTAAATTGTAAGTGTACGGATAACTGCCAGATCCAGTGCCTTCTACGCCATTGTTGAGTGCATTATTTATCGCGCCTTCAAGTGCACGGCGAATAGCGCTGCCTTTTACATCGTAAAAGCCGATAGGAACGGCAAAAGGCAACAGCCGTCCGGCAATGTCTGCCACTGTGATGTTGCCAGGGTTCAAAGAGGTTCGCACGCCACCCGCATTATGAATTGCAAATTGAACGTCATATCCACGTTTGTTTAAACAGTGCAGAAATGATCGGGCAACGGAGGAAGCCAACTCACTCTCACCAAATTCATCGGGAATTCTCACATGACGCTTTTTGGTGTCAACACTAGCAATGACTTGTGACTGTAACTGCCTGACCTGAGGAATATATTTATCGCTCAGGATCGCTTGAGTTTCCGGGTGTTTCTTACAAACCACGACATTCGGTTGACCATGGATGAAGTCGCACGCGGTTTCGAATACACCTTGGTCGAGCTGTTGGTTTAGCGTCGAGTCCCAAAAAATACGTCGACCAAGCAACAGTTCATTTTGTCCACTCAACATCGTTGCTTTACCGTGTTCATCAAACTCAATGACGCAGTGCCCCATTGTCAAAGCATGGAAACCCGCTTGCACCACATAGGTATCATTAATTTTGATACCGTAGGGATCGTCTTGTCCTAACCCTATTGATGAAAAATCACCTTGCAACCGGTGGCTGTGTCCACCAACAATTATACCAATACCTGCGACTTGCTCAGCTAACTCTAAATCACCTTCATAACCTAAGTGGCTCAGAAGAATAATATTTTTTATACCTGATGAATGGATTTGTTTTACGGTCGCCTTGGCGGTTTCAATTGCTGAGTGAAAAGGCGTGTCTGCATCAGGGTTTGCGATGTCGCTCATTTTATCTATGGATAATCCGAAAATCGCGACCCGCTCACCATGGAATTCTTTAACAATGTATTGAGCGCTCTGTGTATCCGGTTGGTAACTATATACATCCTTACAATCACTGATACGGTGAGGTTTTTTAAGTGATTCATTGGATAAATCCCAGTTGCCAGCAAGCAATGGGAACTGAGTACGTTGGCAAAACAATGCAACTGGCTCATTCCCCATATCTAATTCATGGTTACCTAACGCCATTGCATCAATCTTTAATGCGTTCAATAAGTCGGCAT
Organism: Vibrio sp. 2132-1; assembly: GCF_033344315.1. Classification (NCBI taxonomy): domain Bacteria; kingdom Pseudomonadati; phylum Pseudomonadota; class Gammaproteobacteria; order Vibrionales; family Vibrionaceae; genus Vibrio; species Vibrio sp. 2132-1. The sequence goes on from NZ_JAWPON010000010.1 coordinate 166,563, forward strand.
TGGCTTTGCCTTTAAATAGTGAGAAATACAGCGTACCTTGGAAGCAATCTCCGGCATGGAGGAACAACATCCCATGACCTTGGCGCTGAGCATCATCTCTTAACTGCTCGACTCTGGTTGCGATACGAGAAAAGCCGCCAGCACTGACATAGGGTTCTAGCGTGAGTTCATTGTTTATCTTAAGCTTTAACTGTAATGACGTTGGTTCAAAGTAGGAATGTGTGTCATTGATGTGTGCCAGTTTGATTCTCACTGGCTTATGATTGTTATTCATCTTCATCTTCTCTTTTTTCATTCCTTATAATAATAAGAAGTGAATCATGACAGAATCATGAATTTTATGAAACTGCGATTTAGGATTTCATGTTTAAGTGATCACGATGCTGTCCCCCAGCTTTGAAAGCAAGCCTCGCTTGTAACGGTCTCTATTCAGTAAGAGGCTCTCGTAATTTTGTGAACTGAGCTTAACTCAAAAATTCCGAATTCATATATGCTTAGGAGTAGCAAAATAACTCTCGATAATTCAAATAATTGCAAGGAGGATTGAGATGAGACTAGAACGCATCGAAATCTCCGGGTTTAGAGGCATCAAACGCCTTTCACTCTCTTTTGACGAACTCACCACGCTTATCGGTGAAAACACGTGGGGCAAATCATCATTGCTCGATGCCCTTTCCATCGCACTACCTGCCAATGGCTCATTGTATCAATTCAAACTGAAAGATTTTCACGTTGACTACTCAATTTCTCATCCACAAACACAACACTTACAGATCATTGTTTGTTTTAAAGCACAGGATAAAAACGAAGTAAAAGCGGGACGCTACAGACGCATAAAGCCTACATGGTGCACCAACGAAGATGGTGAGCAAGTCATTTACTATCGTATTAGTGCGTCTCGCGATGAGCACGGCATTAATACAAAGTACGCGTTTTTGGATCATAACGGCAAACCCAAAAAACTTCACCACTCAGAGAAACTCGCTATTGAGTTAATGACACTTCACCCTGTAATCCGACTACGTGACTCCCGACGCTTCCCAGATTTAAACCATGTCAACGGCGATGGTAAAAATGCTCGGATTGAAAAACGAATCAACAACACCTGTCGACGCTTATTGGCTATGCCTGGCCATGTGAATAAAGGTGAGATTCGTAGTAGCCTCGACTCAATGCAAACGCTTGTTGAACACTATTTCGCGTTCAGAAGTGTCAGTAAAGGCAACCCACGCAAACCTCGTGATGGTCTTTTCTATACAAGCCCTTCCTCTGATAAAGGCTTGAGTCAGTTCTTGAAAGAAACCAATGACAAACAAAGCCGCTTGCTTTTAATGGGGTTACTCAATGCCTATCTTCAAGCTAAGGGTCCCACCGATTTAAGGCGCTGTGCGAGACCAATACTGATTATTGAAGATCCAGAAGGTCGACTGCATCCAACTCATCTAGCGAGAGCGTGGTCCTTATTGCAATTGTTGCCAATGCAAAAGATATTAACCACCAACAGTGGCACGTTACTCGGTTCTGTTCCACTGTATTCAATTCGACGTTTAATTCGGCTATCAGACAGAACCATCGCTAAGAGTTTAAACTCAACAAAGTTTGGTCGAGATGAGTTGCGCCGAATTGGTTTCCATATTCGTTTTCATCGTTCAGGAGCATTATTTGCACGGTGCTGGTTACTTGTTGAGGGCGAAACCGAAGTTTGGCTTTTTCATGAACTGGCTCGTCAATGCGGGTATGACTTGGCTGCCGAAGGGGTTCAAATCGTTGAGTTTGCTCAATCAGGTCTAAAATCACTCATCAAAGTAGCAAAAGAGTTTGGTATTGATTGGCATGTCGTTACCGATGGCGACCCAGCAGGGAAAAAGTACGCGCATGCAGTGCGAGCACAGCTCGACCATGATCAGGAAAGGCATCGGCTTACGGAGTTACCCGACCGAGACATCGAGCACTTTCTGTACAACAATGGTTTTGAACTTTTCTTTAAGGACATCATCAAAGTTCCTCATGACCACCCTATCCCTGCTAAAAAAGTCGTAAGTCGTGTTTTGAAAAAACATGCAAAACCGGACTTAGCTTTGGCTATTGTTTCTCATTGTGAAGAGAAAGGCATGGAGTGTATTCCTGTTCTTCTGCGCTGGACACTTAAACGCGTTGTTACCATGGCCAACGGCAATACATGAGTTAGGCGTATTTTACACTCAACGTATTGTCTTATAATACAAAAAAAGCACACCAATTTGGTGTGCTTGTATCAAACATCATTAATTTTGATTAAGGGTATTGAGAGGGATAAAACTCAATACACAGTGGATACCAATAAGATCGGGGGTTCACTACTGTGCTTGCTCAGCAAGCGAAGAAGAAGTAGCGGTTGATTTCGTATGCAACCATAGCCCTGTCGCTTTCATTAGATAGCCAAACACACCACCTAGCAACAACGATGGAATAACAAGTTGCCAGTTTCCGTCAGCCGCAAATGTTGCGCATGAACCAATAAAAGTACCAGGGATGTACGCGAGCCAAGCCTGTTTAGCTTGAATACACATGAAGAATGCCACAATAGCGGTAATCACATAGCCAATAATTTCCAACCCCACGTAAGTGGAACCGTGAATAATTACCATTGCCCAGAATACGCCTGTCATATTGGTGATTAAGCTGATGCCTAGTCCTTTCAATCCGCTCGTTGGCGCTGCAAAGTAGCTCGAGCAACCTAAAAAACCAGCCCAAGAAAGCAAACCTAAAGAGATGGCGATCCAACCCCATACGCCAGATAAAATTCCAGTAGTGATAGAAATAGCTAAAAGTGTCGTCATGGTAGTCATACCTGCTCGGCTATTATCGTACCTATATGGTTCAATAACTGCCTTCATACATTGAAATCAAGGACACATGTTAGATACATCAGCTCAGCTTATCGGTGATATTGATCACAATAAGATATTATTATTTTCACAATTTACATTAAAAGTTTGACGCAACCGATAAATCAACAGATTTAGGGAATAAACCCAACTCATCTCGTAGGCATGTTTAATCAACCTTTAAAGAACTGAAGGCTTCCCTTTCATCATTCGCAGTCCCTCTCTTTTAATGCAGTCGACTAATGGGTTTTCTGCCATATCTGAACGCCATATAAATGAAAGCGTCCTTTCCATTTTTAACTCAGGTACATTTAATGCCACAAGATGACCTGCTTCTATATATCGCTCTACATCTAAATACGGTAAGCAAGTAAGGTACTGACCATTAGCAACTAAACTACGTAATACCGGAACATGTTCATATTCGCGCCACACATCCAAATCTTCAATAAGGTGGTGAATAGAACTATCAAATGTTTTTCGTGTGCCAGAGCCATGCTCTCTTAGTACCCACTTCGCTTGCTCTAACTGCGCAAGGCTAACAGACTGATTACGAGCAAAAGGATGATGAGAAGCTGCGACAACAGTAAGATGATCACGACACCATACTTCTTGGTGTAAACGGTTATCATCACAGCGCCCTTCAATAATCCCTAAGTCATACTTGTAATCTAATACCCCATCAATCACCCCTTTTGTACTTTGTACACCGAGGGAAATACGCATTTCTGGAAAGTCATTATCAATGATACTAATAAGGTCGGGAACTAAGTGCTCTGCTGGTGTTTGACTCGCTCCCATACGAATCTCACCACTCAATAAATGTTGCTCATAGAAGCCCATTTCAATCTGCAATGCGTCTTGTAGCAAGCGTTTTGCTTTTGGTCGTAACCACATCCCCCAATGGGTTAACGCCATTTGCTTGCCTTGCCTCTCAAACAACGGCCTGCCAAGCATCTTCTCTAATTGCGCAAGCGACATACTCGTCGCTGATTGTGTCAAAGCCAATTTTTCTGCGGCTTGGCTTACACTGCCGGTATCTGCAACTGCGTCGAAAACCGCTAATTGCTTAAGTGAGTAGCGCAAAGTGTCCTCCATTATTAGTGGGTATTTCCCAATCCCCACAATTGTTAAAGCATGCCCCAATAAGCAATAGAGTTCATTTTACCTGGCCCCGTAAAGTTATCAATTAATTTGATGAGGTTTCTAAATATTATCAATTTTACCTTACTAACCGTTCTCCCTATTCTGATTACGCGGTTCGGGAACACCGCAAGCCTCAATGGTTTTGAAACCGAAGTCGTTGAGGCTCTTAATAAAAACAACAATTTCATTTTTGAGTTAATAACCAAGGATTTTTTATGCGATTACAAATTAAGGAGTCAATATGGCGGTGACCAGTTCTCAAAATCACCAGTATTTTTCTCCAAAAGAGATGATGGTTGAAGCGGAAAAATTTGCGTTAAGTAAGGCAAACAAAACCAGCCGTATGACATTAAGCCTCGCGATTATGGCCGGCGCGTTCATCGGGTTAGCATTCTTGTTTTACATCACGGTGACCACCGGCAGTACGGGCGCTGGTTGGGGCTTGAGCCGCCTAGCTGGTGGACTCTCATTTAGCATGGGATTGATCCTCATCGTGATCTGCGGTGGTGAATTATTTACCAGCTCCGTCCTATCCAGTATTTCTTGGGCCAATAAACAAATCTCGTTCGGTAAGATGCTTTCGATCTGGGGCAAAGTTTACGTTGGTAACTTTATTGGTGCGATGTTCCTACTTGCGCTGGTTACTGCTGCTGGTCTTTATCAGATGGATGGCGGTCAATGGGGATTAAATGCGCTTAACATCGCACAACACAAACTTCACCACACTCTCATTCAAGCGTTTGCACTCGGTATTCTCTGTAACCTGTTGGTCTGCCTAGCGATTTGGCTGACATTTAGTTCTGCAAATGCAATGACAAAAGCAGCAATGACAATTTTGCCTGTGGCAATGTTTGTCAGCAGCGGTTTTGAGCACTGTGTTGCGAACATGTTTATGGTTCCACTTGGTATTGTTATCGCGAATTTTGCACCTGAATCTTTTTGGGCATCTGTCGGTGTGCCCGCGTCACAATACACAGACCTAAACATTAGCCACTTTATTACCGCTAACTTAATTCCTGTCACGCTTGGCAACATCGTCGGCGGAGCGGTATTAGTTGGCCTTTCAAACTGGTGTATTTTTCGCCGACCAGAACTAAAAGCAGCGAATATTTCTTCTATCACTACAACTACAACACTGTCGTCAGTTAAGGATTTCACCATGAAAAATGCTTCTTTTGTTAAAGACATTATGAACCAAAAACCAGTCACCATTCGTGCAGAAACGCCAATTGCAGCCGCGCTGGATGTGTTACTTGATAACAACGTAACTAGCGCACCTGTTGTAGACGTACAAAATCGATTAGTTGGCTTCTTCTCTGCTCACGATGTGATGGTAGAACTATGGTGTGAGGACTACATTCCGGTGAAAGACCAAAAAGTCGTAGACATCATGAGCCGAGATGTGGTTGCAATTGACGCTGGTGATCGCCTCGTTGATGTTGTGGAATTCCTATGTATCGATAAAGAGCAGTTGTACCCAGCGAGCAGTATGGGTATTGCCACTCGCTTGACGTCTTTGTCTCTCGAAGAACGCGCTAAAAGTATCAAAGTAAGTAAGCCACAAGTGCTTCCTGTGCTTGAAAATGGGCAGATGGTCGGGGTGGTTACTCGTACTGAAGTATTAAAAGCACTACGCCCGATTTTTGGTGAGCGTTTAAACCTAGTGGAAAAAAGCGAGTTAGAAACAGCGTAATTCGCTAAACATTTACAACGTCTATTGGCTTTCAATCGCTATCACTGACGGGTTTATCGATGTTAGTGATGTGATTAAGATAATAAAAAAGCGCTCTTCAAGTGAAGAGCGCTTTTAGTGTATCTAAAAGGAACTAATTACTTCTTAATACCTTCGATATGAAGTTCCATATCGACGTAGCTTGAAGCACCCATTACTGGGATGTCAAAGTCAGCAAGCTCTAGGCGAGTGTTGCCAACAAAGCCAGCGCGCTCGCCGCCCCATGGGTCACTGCCAGCACCAACGAATTCAGCCTCAATAGTAATAGGCTTAGTAACACCGTGTAGCGTTAGATCACCAGTTACATCTAGTTTGCCATTGCCTTTATCAACCACTTTTGTGCTCGTAAAGGTTGCTTCACTGTATTTACCAGCATCGATGAAGTCACCACTACGAATGTGTTTGTCACGTTCAGCATGGTTTGAATCTAGGCTGGTTGTATCAACAACAACATTTACTTTTGAGTCAGCAATGTTGTTTTCATCAAAAGAAAAGTCACCAGAAAATGTATTGAAACGACCTTTGATGAAACTGTAACCCAAGTGGCTAACTTTAAAGTTGATTGAAGCGTGAGCACCTTTGGTATCGATGACATAATCTGCAGCTTGCGCACCAAATGGCAGTGCCATAGCGATAGCTAATCCTGTAGCGAAAAGTGACTTTTTCATTTTGAAGCTCCTAACATTTTTCTTAATGTGTTGTCTTTATCGATAAAGTGGTGTTTTAGTGCAGCAATAGCATGTAAACCTGCAATCAGGATGACTGCCCAAGCTGCATAGAAGTGAATCTCACCTGCAATATCTGATTGGCCTGGGAATAACTCTCCCGCTCCTGGCACGGTGAACCAATTAAACACTTCGATGCCGCGTCCATCAGACGTTGAAATGAGGTAACCTGAAACAAAGATGGTGACCAATAGTAGGTACATGACACCATGCGCTGCTTTAGCAGCAAGCACTTCGTAACGTTTGCCTTCTACCTTTGGTGACGCCGTCACATGTTTCCATACGATGCGTGCCAAAGTTAAAATAGCGAGTAAAATACCGACAGAGCGATGGTAATGCGGCGCAGTTCGATACCATTCGCTGTAATAGCTAAGGTCGACCATCCACAAACCCACTGCAAATAGACCAATAATGCACAGCGCTGATAACCAATGCATCACGCGTGCAGTAAGGTTGTAATTCTTTACCAGTGTATCCATCTCAAGTTCCTAGATATATTCCTAAGTTAATGCTGAGCAAGAAACACTACATTAACCTATTTACGTCATATGAAACAGATTATTTACCATCATTTACATCCAGCCAATGGTGCCGTATCTATCAAGTTGTTCGAATTTTTTGAAGGAACTTTAAATCGTTTGTAAAACTGAAACTTACAGCTTAATTTCTTGTTCTATCTCATACAGCTCTTCGGAAACTTCTAACATTCTGCGTTCAACCAGTAACTTAGCATCTTCAACACCCTTGTTATAATAAATTGGTCCTAGTTTTTCTGTAATAAAATCAATTAGAAACTCACTATCGAACTGGCCAATTTCAACATCTAGCTCGTCTTGCATGTAATCTTGAATGGCGGTGGCCAACGCCTCTTTTTGTGCGCGTTCTAGCTTTATCATTTTTTCCCTTTCAAATTTTTGTTCAACTTCTGCTTCTTTCGTGTTGCTCTATTAAAGATTAGACACGGTCATTTGTGAGAAATTTGGTGTTTAGATCAAGAAGTTGCCGAAGTAAATTAGTCTATTCTCAAAAGACTATGCTAACCTTTTGCAGTTCGTTTTGTAATTATTAAGGGATATTCTTTGCTACTCGACCTAGTTATTCAAAGTGTTAATGATTTTCAAGACGACTGTCTTAAGCTGTGTGAAAAGCATTACCCTGCGGTGCATAACCAAGGCATGAGTGAGCATCATCTTGGTCTCGCGTTTTCAAGAAGGATGGAACATACTTTTCGTCACTTTGGATACAACTGCGTGATAAAGCCAATCGAAGTGTTGGATTCTCCAGACCTTCCCCATCACTATCGAATTTCATCCGACATTGGCACTGTCTGGGTTCTGAGTCACCATATGGTCAGTGCCGGAAAATCTTGCCGGGAAAACTTACTCTCATCAATTACGGAATGGCAGAGTGAATATGGCTATGCCTTACAGCCTAATGACCTACTCTTTTTGGTTTGCGATCATTGGATAAGTCGCAGCAAAACGAGCCGAGAATTGCTTCATTGGTGGATGGGTGAACTACCCGATCAGATCAACGAATACACAGAACAAGGAATCACATTGTACACCAGCGAGTCGCAACTCACGCAATCGTTGGACACTCGATTCGGTATTAGCCCTTGTTACATTAAGTTTGGGCATCCTTTACGGCGTTCGAACAAACAGCAGTTAGTCAGAAAATATTTGCAGTTGTATGCCGTACTGCAATGGTAGCATCAAATTGAAGTGCTGAGATTATTAATTATTTCATCAATTTGTTTGATGTCACTCGACAAACCTACCCATCCATTACCATCGTTCTTGCTTGAGTTAATGAGCACACTTAGATTCATTGCCAATGAAATAGAAAAATTAGCGCGATAACGCTGATGTTGAGACATTGATTTAGGTTGTGGTAACAATGATGAGCATCTCGCAACTACTTAGTTGCATCCGGAAACAAGCCGACGGGCAGTATATTGCGAAATACGCGAACTTCACTCTCCGCAGTGTCTTTCAACCCATATATAAGAACGATATTTCCATCGTTGGCCTTGAAGCACTGGTAAGAATTAGCAATGCCAATGGCAACATGGTTAGGCCAGATCAGTTTTTCCAATCCAAAGCGACTCCCACTCAAGATTTGCTCAATGTTGAACGCTTAAGTCGCCTAATCCATATCAAAAATTTCTCTCAGTCTCGCTTTCACACAAAACAATTGTTTCTCAATGTATTACCGGTAGCGGCAGAGATACTAGTCAAAGACATCACGTATAACCGACTGCTAAAACAAACCATTTATGAATCGCATTTGATGAATGAACAAATCGTCATGGAGTTACTTGAATTGAAGGTGGAGGATGAACTCTCTTTGTCTCAAGCTGCTCGGGAGTTAAGTCTTGAAGGATTTAAATTAGCGATTGACGATTATGGCGTCAATGCATCGACAACTGAGCGAGTGAGAAGCGTTTGCCCAGATATAATCAAGATGGATCGCTCTTTATTGCTAAGGTATGAAAACGGTGATTTTAAAGCGCTTAACGATGCATTATCACTCGCAAAAGCGTTATGCTCTAAAACCGTTATCGAAGGAATTGAAACCGAGCATCAACTTCGCTTAATGAAAAAGCTCGGTTTCGATATGTATCAAGGGTACCTACTTGCTATCCCCCAAACGTTAGACGCCTATGAAGAGGCAAAAACAGCCTGACTATGTAAGAACAAAAGTTTGCGCGGTTTAGCGAGAGCTACGTGATTTACCACGATTCTTATGAATCGCCAATTTTGCTTTTAGCTTACGCTTCTCAGATGAACGACTACGACGACGCCCACCCCCATTTTGTTCAGGCTCAACTTCTTCTACAAGACTTGGTTCGAAACCTGCCAGCCATTCTTGGGGTAAGCGTTGATCAAGCAGATTCTCGATAGCTTGCAACAAGTACTCCTCATCTCTACTCATCAGAGAAACCGCCAAACCTGACTTTCCTGCTCTTCCAGTGCGGCCAATTCGATGGACATAATCTTCTGCTTTGAATGGCATATCAAAGTTCACGACTTGTTCTAGCTCTTGAATGTCTAACCCTCGTGCTGCCACATCGGTTGCAATCAAAGCACGTACCTTACCTTGTTTAAATTCATCCAAAGCTCTTTGGCGGGCACCTTGTGATTTATCGCCGTTGATAGAAACCGCTTTGATGCCATCTAACTTGAGCTCTTTCGCTAACTCATCACTACCTTGCTTCGTTTTTGTAAATACAAGCACTTGCTGCCAATTCCGCGAGCCAATTAAGTACGCTAGCAATTCACGTTTCCGTTTTTTATCCACTGGATAAACCATTTGTGTTACCGTTTCAGCAGTCGTATTTGCTGGTGAAACTTCGACTTCAACTGGCGATTCCATGAGTTTATACGCTATAGTTTTGATTCGCTTCTCAAATGTCGCAGAGAACAATAGGATCTGTTTCTCAGCAGGCAAACGTCGGAAGATGCGCTGCAAGTCAGGCCAAAATCCCATATCTAACATACGGTCGGCTTCGTCTAACACGAGCATACCGGTTTTAGAGATGTTTACGTTACCATTAAACAGGTGATCCAAAAGGCGGCCTGGCGTGGCAATCAAAATATCAGCGCCCTCTTCTAACTTTCTCTTTTGTACGCCAATGCTTGTACCACCATAAACACACACGATGCGAAGTTCTGTTTCTGCCGAGTACTGATTCAAATTATCAAATACCTGCTGTGCAAGCTCGCGTGTTGGAACCAAAATCAATGCTTGAGGTGTGCCGTTAAGTTTCTTTTGCTGAACGGTTTGTATGATAGGTAAACCAAACGCAGCCGTTTTTCCCGTACCAGTTTGTGCAGCAGCAAGTAAGTTTTTTCCTGCAAGGACGTGTGGAATTGACTTTTCTTGCACTGGTGTTGGCGTCACGATATTTAGATTGCCTAGCGTCTCGATTAGCTTTTGTTCGATGCCTAAATCAGCAAAATTAACAGACATGTGTAACCTCATTATTTTTGGAGCGCAGAGTTTACCAGAGCCCCTAAAGCCATACTACTTTTCTATCTCATTGAGTTGAGTCATTAAGCTGTTGCTGAAAATCATACGACTGGCGCAAAACATCTCGATAAAGTGACGAGAACTTCTCTTCTAATTCGGTGTAATCACTTTCAATCACTTTAAATGTTGTGGTTAAGTCTGCCATTCTAGGACTTCTTTGCGACATCCGATGTAGTGCAAATTCTATATTGTCTAGATCTTGATAGGATTGAAGCCATCGGCCATGCCACATTCTGCTGTGGAGCACCAAAAAACGTGGCGGCAAATGTTCATGAACCTCTCGGTTTACTCTCTCGTATGCCGATTGGACAAAGTGTTCGAGAGGCACGGAATGAAAGTCGTTCCAGTGTTTTGCGAGGCAATGATCCCAAAACATATCCAAAGCGATAGGTGCAAAACGTCGCGCAACACCAGTGAAATGAGGCTTACATTCGTTGACGATTGGATGATGGTCAGTAATACGGTCAACAAATCTATGTAATCTGATGCCATTTGAGATATCGCGATCATACAGCTTGCTTGGATCTCCTTTTACGAAGTCTCCAAGCAAGTTTCCCAATAAATGGCTGTTACTGTGTTCTGCGATATGCAGGTGGGCTAGAAAGTTCATTCGACGCCAGTTTTGGCCTCTAGGGCTTGGTGTGACATGAACCTAGTATAACGTCAATTACGACGAGATGAGAGTGTTCCGCTATTCGGCTTCGTTGTCTGAGCCAACGTATTCCGACAAGATAATGCCAATTTCAAGCGCATCTAGCAGCTCTAGGCTCTCATCGTTTTGGTATTGGTCGCTCATTGTGACCTCCTTTATTTTAAGCTCTCTTGCTTTTACTTGCTGACGGCCTGGCTCTTGCCATATCCACATCAGCAACTCCTTTTTATAGTCTTTATATGACACATTCATGACAGCGAGAAGTAAAGATTTAAAAACCTATGAGCATAATCAAAAGTAAACGATTGCAATTAGATTTCATATCCGCTTAACACTTTAGAGAAATGACTCTTTTATCAACATTCATGTCAATTTAAAGATATAACATACTGTTATAGGCGTCCTTAGATCTCATTTCTTAAACTAAATTTAGTATTCGTTACATATTTTGCTGATTAACTTCGCATATTTTGTTTCGATATAGCAATAGATTTGGTCAATATCTTTTATCTCTAATGGAGCTTTAAATGAGAGAAGTTGAGTTTAGAACGATAGACAGGCTGTTTATCAAGATGTCTATCAACGACAAAATGTGGGTTATATTCCTACTATTTTTAGTAGCCCTCACTTCAGTGGCTGGAAGCCGCTACTTCAATGAAATACAACAATTTGAGCAGCAAGCCATCTCGGCGAGCGAAGCGAAGCTTTCTGGTATCGTTGATGCTCAATCAAACCGCGCTACAGAAATTGACGGCGTATCGAAATCGAACCGCGTAAGCGAGAGTTCTTTTGTCGATGGGTCTGTGACCGCTTATGCCAAGTTGCATTCTGGAGAAGTGATTAAGCTGACTCAAAATGTGTCCACACAATACGAATCGTTAAAATCATCAGCTCTATCGTCACTATTACTCAGCTTCTTATGGGTTATTCCTTTTGCCCTATTCTCTTACTGGGTGGCAACGTTTATCGGAGGAGCTCTGTGGGTTTTATATACAACAACCGAAAAAATTGGTGACGGTGACTTAACCTCTCGTCTTGGTTTCCATCCAGGTCGAGATGAATTCGGTACCATCGGCTGTGCGCTAGACAAGTCTATGGATACCTTAAGTGAACTGGTTAATAGTGTTAAAAATAATGCAACGATGTTGAGCGAGACATCTTCTGCATTCGAAAAAGATATGCAGTTGAGTGAAACCCAGATATCTCATCAATATCAAACGCTTGATTCAGTCGCGACGGCAATGGAAGAAATGACAGCCTCTGCAAAGGAGGTATCAAGTATTTCTCAACAAGCAACGACGCAGTCAGACCAAGATGCCCAGAAGATCGAACTAAGCAGAAGCCGTGTACAAAACGTGATTGGCGAGATAGAGACGTTATCTAGCTATATTGAACAAGCCTCTACGTCAGTAACCAATTTAAACGAGAATACGACGCAGATTAATGACGTGATCACAACGATTAACGCCATTTCAGAACAAACTAATCTGTTGGCACTAAACGCAGCAATCGAAGCAGCCCGTGCTGGTGAACAAGGTCGTGGATTTGCAGTGGTTGCCGATGAAGTACGTACATTAGCAAGCAGAACTCAACAGGCAACAGTAGAGATCCAAGCCATGATTGAGAAGCTTCAAATTGAGAGCCAGAACATTGCTTCAATCACCAACCGAACCGTTCAGCAAGCTCAAACCAGCAGCCAGCTTATTGATGAAATCGGCCATGATGTTACCTCTATTGCCGAGTCAGCACGCTCATTAATGGGCATGAGCATTCAGATTTCCACATCTGCTGAAGAACAAAGCGCAGTGGCTAACGATATTGCATCGGAACTTTCAGAAATTCGTAGTCAATCAAGCACAATCAGAGAAGTGGCGGAGCAATCTACCGCTGGCGTCGCTAATCTCACGCAAGCCTCCGTTTCTCTTGGTGAGATATTACAACGCTACCGCACCGCATAACATTGTGGAACTTATGATCAACAAGGGCTCCTTAAGGAGCCCTTTTCTTTAAACCGTGTTCAACTATTACCTTCGATATTTTCTACGACATCCAAGTGGATATTTGAAGTGAATCTCAAGTTCTCGCTGTACCGGATGAAATAATGTTCTTAAACAAAGCGTTCCGCTATGCTTGATCTTGCCCAATTCCAATTTGCTGCTGGAAAACAATATGAATAATTACAAAGACACAAAAGACATAGAGAACCTGAATTGCCCACTCTGCCAAGGAGATGAATATCTCATTTCATCGGATGGCGAGAAATTCACATGCGCTGCTTGCGGATTTCATACAAAAAACTTCTCATCTATCCAATGTCTACATCAAACGCCTTACCTACAGTCTAAACTTAAGCACATCCACAGCTTGAGTCCGGTTTGCCATTAGTAGGTCAAACAGAGCAGCCACACAGCTGCTCTTTTAATTCATCTAAATGATGGATGCGAATTACACGCTCGTCATCAACAAGATTGATAGCTTCACCATTAAATAACTGTATCGTTTTTATACCGGCGTTTAGTCCCGCCTCAACTCCTTTAGGCGTGTCATCAATATAAAGACAGTCACTTGGTAAAAAGCCCATGCTCATAGCACTGTACATGATTAAATCGGGCTCAGGCTTCCAACTATTCGCATCGAATGCCGAGAACACTTTCCCTCGGAAAGCATCGAGTAAACCGGTTAACTCCAAAGCGTATTCAATTTTATCTTTAGGTCCATTAGACGCCACACAATATTCGATATTATGCGAATCCAAAAACTGAATTAATCGTTTTGCGCCATCCATCGGCTGTAAGTGACGCACAAAAAGAGACTGGACTTCTTCTCGGTATTGCGGCTCTAAAACATCAATTGGGACTTTGATATCTTTCAATTCTTTAGTATCTAAAAGGATGTCAGCGAGCTTTCCTCCTTTAAAGTGAGAAACGCACTCTTCCATCGTTAACTCAGCCCCATGCTGGTTAAATACATTGACGAGCGCTTGGCAACACAGTCTTTCGCTGTCGACCAACGTACCATCACAGTCAAATATCACGCACTTAATATTGGTAATTGCCATAGCCATCTCCAGACGTCTTAAAGGCTCAAGCCCAAGCTGATTTTAAGAATGTTTGGATTAATCTTATTTGAGTTTGGGATTGTTGAAACGACGAGCTTGGCATTTCATGGAAATAGAAGGGAGCAATTACAGTTTTTCTAAGCAAGATCACCCAACGTCATCTTGCTTTACTTTTTATGCACATTGATGTGTAAGTTAGTTTTCGATAACCACTGAGTCTAACAGTTTTTGCTCGGTGCTTAGTCTTTTAGCCAGATCAGCCACAAACGAGCTTTTGTATTTTGATTCAGAAACAGCAACATCAGAGATGAGTGTATTTCCTTCGAGATGGCTAACAATAGCAGCACCAATTGGGACTCCAGATTTAAAACCAACATATAATTCAAAATCTGGCGTGAGGATAATCTGTGTCAGATATTCAATGATCATATCTTTATCATACTGCTGTTCCCAGCGCTGAGATTGCAAGATAGAGAACATAATGGTCAGTCGATGAAAATCGACCAGAAAAATATCGTCGGGGTTAAATTCAGAGTCACTTTCCAGTAGTGTGTCTTTGTCGACTACTTGATACGTTGCTTTTTCTAGCGTTTTGAAATAGACATCGCGCCCTTTCAAACTCTCTGGTGTCGGAAATTCAACTTCGACCAGATCATACAGCCATGTATTTTTACGCTCGATACTGGCTAACTGTTGTTCATTCATCTTGATACCTTCGTTTAGAGCAGTACATTAGCATGAAGCCCGCAACAAACCTAGCGCACATAGACCTTTCCGTGGCTAAATTTTGTTTTAGGTGCAAACCTCTGATAGATTTCATCAATATCTTTCCTAGTTAAGGACAAAAATAATGAAAAAGATGCTGTTAAGTGCATTGCTTGCTACTACTCTAGTTGGTTGTTCAGATAACGATGTTGCTGACGTGGGGCTCGGGTGGTTTACTTTGAAAGACATCAAAGTCGGTGAGTTGAAAGACGAGGTAGTAACAGGTGTCACATGTCACATCGCCTCTATCGAAGCGGATTTCAGCTTAGCAGATCCAAGTGATAGCTCAATATCATGTCGTCAGACTGGCGAAATCACACCGGAAATGATTGCAAAAATAGATAAGAGTAAGTCCGGTGAAATTGTATTTAAGAAGTCAAAAAGCATTTTCTTCAAAACAATGAAGGTTCGCCGTATTTATGATGCCGATAACCAAACCTTACTCTACTTGTCTTATACAACAAAAGAGACCGATGGTAGTTTTAAGCATAGCCTTTCGACAGTCCCACTTTGGGGTACCAAGGCTTACGTTGAGCCAACTGAAGTGAAAAAGTAACGCGGGTAAATTTAGTTAGCGCGGAGCAGGCTCTTTCCGGGCGCTGCTGAGCAACAAGTTTAAAAAACAACCCATTGCAATACGACAAGCGTCATAAATTGCAGCTGCTTTGGTTGCTATTTACTCAGCTCGCTGATTTTTTCAGCGAGCAGACTTCTTTGTAATAAATCGCCACGATTTTCATTTTTTTGTGATACAATCCCGCCTCTTTTTTTTCTCACTCAAGAACAAGCATGAAGTTTCCTGGTCAGCGTAAATCTAAACACTACTTCCCAACTCACGCTCGAGATCCATTAGTAAACCAAATCCGACAGGCACCTAAGCTATATCGCCCAACTATTGTTGGTGTCGGTCAAACCATTGTAGATATCGAAGCACGTGTAGATGACGCGTTTTTAGAGAAATACAACCTGAGTAAAGGACATTCGCTCGTTCTTGAAGAAAGCAAAGCAGATGCTCTTTACGAAGAACTGGTTGAGCAAGGCCTGATCACACACCAATACCCAGGTGACACGATTGGCAATACTCTTCACAACTACTCAGTTTTAGCCGATAGCAAATCCGTTTTGCTCGGTGTGATGTCTAAGAACATTCAAGTCGGTTCTTTTGCTTACCGCTACCTTTGCCGTACGTCTTCACGCATGAACCTTAACCATTTACAAACGGTAGATGGCCCTATTGGTCGCTGCTACACCCTAATTTCTCAAGACGGTGAGCGTACATTTGCTATCAACGAAGGTCATATGAATCAACTACTTCCGGAAAGCATTCCTGAAGAGATCTTTGAGAAAGCATCAGCCCTGGTTGTTTCTTCTTACCTAATGCGTGGTAAAGAAGAAGATCCAATGCCTAAAGCGGTACAAAGAGCGATCGACTTTGCTAAGAAGCACGATGTCCCTGTTGTACTTACGTTAGGGACGAAGTACGTTATCGAAGGTAACGCACAGTGGTGGCAAGAATACATTCGCGAAAACATTTCTGTTGTCGCTATGAATGAAGAAGAAGGTGCGGCGCTAACAGGTGAAACAGAGCCGCTAGCAGCTGCTGATAAAGCACTTGAGTGGGTTGATCTCGTACTGTGTACGGCAGGACCAAATGGTCTGTACATGGCTGGTTACACCGACGAGAAAGTAAAACGAGAAACCACACACGACATCCTTGAAAGCTCCCTCGAAGCCTTTAACCAGTACGAGTTTAGTCGTGCGATGCGTAAAGAAGACTGTCAAAACCCAATGAAGGTCTACTCTCACATCGGCCCTTACCTTGGTGGACCATTAGAGATTAAGAACACTAATGGTGCAGGTGATGCAGCCCTTTCAGCCTTACTGCATGACATGGCAGCAAACTCTTTCCACCAAAAAGAAGTGCCTAACTCAGAAAAGCACGAAGTACGATGCTTAACCTACTCCTCTCTTTCTCAGATTTGTAAATACGCAAACCGAGTAAGCTATGAAGTGTTGACGCAGCACTCTCCTCGCCTATCGCGAGCGCTTCCTGAACGAGAAGATAGCTTAGAAGAGACTTATTGGGATCGTTAAAACGACAGCTTTAAAGCTAAAAATATATCAAGGTCACCATTTGGTGGCCTTTTTGTTTTTATCTAACACTATAACGAGTAGATTTCGTTAGTATGTCGCACAATACGAAGCAGTAAACTCTTTACAAGCCTAACCGAAACAGTACCATCACCAAGCAGACCTTTGCCTCACAATAATACTCGTTATAACTCAGGTAGTTTTTCAACGCTACCCGTGTGCCACTTTGGGGATTCTCCATGCAGTCAGATATCGAAATTTGCCGAAACACACCACTTTTTTCTATTGATGTTATCGCGGAAAAAGTAGGACTATTGCCCGAAGAGTATGACACTCACGGGAAGCACAAAGCCAAAGTCCACACAAAATGTTTGGAACGACTCAAAGCAAATGATGACGGTAAACTTGTACTCGTCACTGCGATCACGCCGACTCCTCTTGGCGAAGGAAAAACCGTTACGACGATAGGACTGGCGCAAGGTTTAGCAAAGCTTAATCAATCTGTTATTGCATGTATAAGGCAACCTTCGATGGGACCCGTCTTCGGTATTAAAGGTGGCGCAGCGGGCGGTGGTTATTCTCAAGTAGCTCCAATGGAAGAGTTAAACTTACACCTTACTGGTGACATTCACGCAGTGACAGCGGCGCACAACCTTGCTTCAGCCGCTCTTGACGCTCGCTTGTTCCATGAGCAACGCGAGGGTTATGATGCCTTTGAATCACGCACCGGGTTAAGAGCACTTAAAATCGACACGGCCAGTATTACTTGGAAACGAGTGATGGACCATAATGATCGTGCACTACGTAAAGTCAAAATTGGCCTCAATGATGCAGGAAAAACCATCAATGGTTTCGAGCGTGACGAAGGGTTCGATATTTCAGCTGCTTCCGAGTTAATGGCTATCATTGCACTAGCCAAAGATTTAAAAGATTTACGTCAACGTATCGGGAAAATTGTCGTAGCGTACGATTTGAACGGAAACCCCGTCACTACGGAAGATCTACAAGTTGCAGGAGCAATGGCAGTAACACTAAAAGAGGCGATTGCACCAACACTGATGCAAACTCTAGAAGGTGTTCCTACGTTGATCCATGCAGGTCCATTTGCAAACATCGCCCATGGAAATTCATCCATTATCGCGGACGATATTGCGCTAAAACTGTCAGGTTACACGGTAACTGAAGCCGGTTTTGGTTCGGATATGGGATTTGAGAAAGCGTGTAACATTAAAGCTGCTGCCGCCAACAAAGCCCCAGACTGTGTAGTGATCGTAGCAACATTACGCGGCCTCAAAGCGAATTCCGGACACTACGATTTACGGCCAGGTATGGCTATTCCAGATTCCATTTTTAATCCGGACCAAGCAGCATTGGAGGCTGGGTTTGAAAATTTAAAATGGCACATAAATAACGTTCATAAATACGGTTTACCTGCTGTCGTTGCCATTAACCAGTTTCCACAAGATTGTGTGAAAGAGCTTAAAGCTCTTGAAGATCTAATTCACCAATTTAATCCCGAAGTTAAAGTAGCCATCAGCACCGCTTTTTCGCAAGGCGGACAAGGCGCAACGGAACTAGCTCAACATGTTATTGATGCGTGTAACACGCCTGTAGAGTTTTGTCCGTTATACAACAAAGAGCAATCATTACTCGAAAAGCTCATGGCAGTATGTGAAGCGGGCTATGGAGCAACCAATATAGAAATGACTCCTATCGCGACTGAACAGCTCAAACATTTTGAGCAATTAGGCTTTAACAACTTAGCGGTTTGCATCGCGAAGACACCACTATCGATAACCACAGACTCCGCAGTCAAAGGCGCACCAACTGGTTTTACCGTCCCAATCCGCGAGCTGCGCTTGTGTGCGGGCGCAGGATTCGTTTATGCATTATCTGCTACCGTGATGACGATGCCAGGCTTACCTGATAAACCCGCATTTATGAATTTAGATCTTGATGATGAAGGAAATATCGTCGGTCTCTCTTAGTGCAGTGATAACGTATCGCTATCAGTGAAGTGAGCATATTCATTGAGTGAGTGGTCTACTTACCTATCCACTCACTCTCAACAACTGTGAAAAGAGTTATCTCAGGCCTTCTACTCTTGAATCGTTGATACAAAGCTCTCCTGCCTTACATCAACGCGCCTGTTTTACACCTTTAGAGTTAAGACGCTAACCCTAAGCCTTGTTTAGCCATAGTTATTAAGCTAGAAAACCCTATTTATCTTCTTGTTTTGTCGCCACTTTACATTGTAAATCCATACTTGTTGACTTCTCCTTTCTACAATTTTGCGCCAATTTGATGCACGGGTTATTTAGCACTTCACTAATATGGTGCAGTTGTCTTACAGTGAAATTTTAACCTCCTTGATTTTTAAGGAGATATTCTATGGCTCGATTCTTGTAGTAGACTTTTCACTAATAAGCACATTAGCACATGCTTTTCAAAACCTCTGCGTTGCATACCACCTCCTTCAGGTTAGCACCGTTTTGATGCATGTCAGAAAAGGGAAAGGGAATACTATGGAAGACGCACTCGCCGTAATTTTAGCAGGAGGGATGGGGTCTAGACTCAGCCCACTCACCGATGACAGAACCAAGCCAGCCGTACCTTTTGGCGGAAAATATAGAATTATAGATTTCACACTAACCAATTGTTTACATTCGGGTTTACGCAAGATCCTTGTTTTAACCCAATATAAATCTCATTCACTTCAAAAACACTTACGAGACGGCTGGTCGATATTCAATCCAGAGCTAGGCGAGTACATCACTGCTGTTCCACCACAAATGCGCAAAGGTGGTGCATGGTATGAAGGAACCGCCGATGCGATTTATCACAACATGTGGTTGCTATCGCGAAATGATGCAAAGTATGTGGTTGTGTTATCTGGCGATCATATCTATCGAATGGACTACGCCGCAATGCTTGAAGAGCATAAAGAGAAAGGTGCTAAGCTCACCGTTGCCTGTATGGATGTTCCCGTAGAGGATGCTTCAGCATTCGGTGTAATGGGCACCGCAGAAAACGGGCTCGTTACTTCGTTTATAGAGAAACCTGAAACCCCTCCTACCCTTCCAGGAAGCACGACCAGAAGCCTCGTTTCTATGGGAATATATATCTTTGATATGGATGTTTTGAAAGAAGCGCTTGAAGAAGACTCAAAACTCGATTCATCAAGCCATGACTTCGGAAAAGACATCATACCTAAGCTGATTGATACCGAATCCGTTTACGCTTATCAATTCTGTGGCAGTAAAGGGCGCGTCGATAAAGATTGCTATTGGCGCGACGTGGGTACCATTGATTCCTTCTATGAAGCGAATATGGATCTACTAGAACCTGTGCCGCCAATGAACCTTTATCAGTCTAATTGGGCGATTCGTACTTACGAGCCGCAGTTTCCACCAGCTCGTACTGTATCGTCGGCTACGGGTAATGAAGGTATTTTTATTAACTCCATCATTGCTACCGGTGTCATCAATTCCGGCGGCTCAGTACAGCACTCCATTATTTCTTCTAATGTACGCATCCAAGACAGTGCAACGGTAGTCGATTCCATAATTTTTGATGACGTGGAAGTCGGTGAAGGAAGTCAGTTGGTCAACTGCATAGTTGATAAACATGTTCGTATTCCGCCACATACTCAAATTGGCATCAACAAACTTGAAGATGCGAAGCGATTTAAAATCTCAGACAAAGGTATTGTCGTCATACCTGAAAGTTACCAATTCGATTAAACGACAAACTATCACAACAAAAAAGCGCACGATAATCATCGTGCGCTTTTGTTTAAGTGCCTGTAAACATTAGGCTATGACAAATAATCCATAATAATTAGATGTTACATACCGTTGACCAGCTACCATCTGTACCCGGTTCAGCCGCTGTCCACCAGTTCGCTTGGTAAACCACACCGTTGTGGATGATCTTATCACCTTGGTTAGCGTGGCTTGGATTACCTGCCCAATCCGTTTGTGGCAAAGCTGGGTATGTCACTAAACCTGTCGTATCACACGTACCTGGTTCAGGGGTACCACCACCCGTGCCCGCATTGAGATCACCAATTGGTAGAGCTGGCTGTTCAAACTTAAACGCAAACTCTTTACCACCAGAAATCACTGAGTAGTTAGCCGGACCAGAGATTGGTAGGTAGTAAACCATATCAAGCTCGTAAGTGCCGCCCGCTGGCAAGTCTTTCCATGCTGGTAGAGAGAACGACACACGGTGCATTACGCCATCTAAGCCACCAATGTTGTTTGCTCGAGTATGTCCAGAAGCAATCACTTTCAAACCACCACCTGATTGGTCTTTCGCATTGTCCGGCGCAGATACTGGGATATCGAATTGGAATTCAGTACCGCCAGGGATCGCTTGACCAGTGTTATTTGTAAACGTGATTTTCGGGTTAATTGGGTAGTTTTGGTCGCCAACTTTGAAGCCGCCAACACTAACAGTAATGTCTACTGCTTCAGTTGGTGTTGGACCAGTCGCTACTTTGTTACCGTAAGGCGTCGCAGACTTAAACTTGTCGTAGATAGCTTTGGTCATAGTGTTACCCATATGGTATTCACCATTACCCGCCGCACAAGCTTGTTCAGTTGCATCTACTGCCGTACGATTACCATTTGCATCCAGGACGTAACAGTTGTAATCACCTGCTAGTTCCCAGAACATGATACCGCCGATCTCTTTATCGATAACGTAATCGGCTTTCACCTCGATAGAAGCTTTATCTTCCGTAGATAGGAATACGCTCTTCTCTGCGTTCCACAACCAAGGTGCCACAGCAACGCTATCGTAATGACGAGTATAAGTACCAACAAACTTATCTGAAGGATCGTTGACAGGGTCAAGACCGTAAGCAGCTGCGTAAGAGCCCCAAATACCGTTTTCTAGGTTCTTAGCATGCCACATTGGGTTAGAACCAGCGCCCATTTCGTTTCCTTTAGGGTCGGTATCATGCCACATGTTGTCGATACCAATAGCGCCGTGACCACAGTTGTTCTTCTCACCTTCACCTGTGCCCGGTTGGCACTCTGCTTGGTTTGGTAGTGCCGCTCGGCCCCAAAGGCCATTTTCGCCACCAGTAACACCTTGCCAACCACGGGTGTAGTAAGGAACACCAATGTTGATACGACCTGCTGGCATAGAACCACGGAAGTAATGGTAAGCCCAGTCTGTGTTCAAGTAACCGATACCACCGTATGCAGCAGTGCCGTATACGTTCCACTGCGCTAGCTCCGAGTCTTTACCTGTATCGAATAAAGCCGCGTTGTGACCAACGTGATCATTCCAAGCCCCATGCAAGTCGTAAGACATGATGTTTACGTAGTCTAGGTACTTAGTTACATCGAAGGTTTCCATCCCACGTAGCAAGTAACCTGAAGATGGTGCTGCGATAGTCAGCATATAATGAATACCATCTTGCGCGGATGCCGCATCAAGTTTCTCACGCAATACTTTCATCAGCTCTTGGTAAGACGCCCATAAATACTGACGACGTGGTTCCATGAAGTCTTTGTCGTAAGGGTTACCAGCACCAGCCATTGACGTCGGGTATTCATAGTCGATATCCAGGCCATCGAACTTGTACTGACGCATCATTTCAACGGCAGAAGTTGCGAACTTCTCAATACCAGCATGATTAATAGAACCGTCCGCATTCGTCGTCATGGTGTAGAAGCCACCATCAGCTACACGATCGCCGTTCGTATCGAAGTGACCGCCCGTTTCAGCCCAACCACCAATCGAGATTAGCGTTTTAACATCATGTTTTTGCTTGTAAGTTGCTAGTGCACCAAAATGACCTTTAAAACCAAGAGCAGGATCTACCTCAACGCCTGGCCAAGTTTTACCTGTAGCAGGGTTGTTAGGATCATTAACGTCGCCAACGTTTACTTTGCCGTCAGAACCAATGCTCACAAACGCGTAGTTAATGTGAGTAAGTTGTTCCCAAGGAATGTCTTTAACAAGGTAAGTCGCTTGTGGGTCGTCACCTGATCGCCAACTGGTGAAGTAGCCGATTACACGACGTGGGTGATCAGCCCCCATTTTCTCACGACCTTCTTCATCATAAATAGAACAGTAAGGAACATCTACACCCGTTGTTTGATAAAGACCATCAGGACGACAATTAGATGTCACTGCGCCGCCGTTTACTGTTAACGTCGCAATTGCAGAATCTGCTGTTGCTCCAGCATCATCGGTTGCTCTCGCATAAACACTTAATGAGCCAGCTTGTGAAGGGGTTACATCCAGCGTGTATGGCGCTGTTGTAGCAGTGCCAGCAAGCACACCTGCAACATAAAAATCAACTTTAGCAACGGTACCATCCGCATCCGTAGCATTTGCAGTCAGTGTTACGGAACCACCCAGGTCAATAGAGCTCGCAGAAAGCGCGACATCCACTGTCGGCGCTTCGTTACCAGGTTGCGCTGATGCCACAGTTAACGTCACAACACTTGCCGTACTAACGGCACCTGCATCGTCATAGGCCTTGGTAGAGAACTCGTGCTGTCCTTCAGTTGCTGTCCACGATGCAGCATACGGCGCAGACGTTGCCTGACCAACTAATACACCATCAACAAAGAACTCTACTTTGCTAACAGTCCCATCAGTATCTGCCGCATCTGCAGCTAGGTTAACAACATCACCCGCAGTCACAGAAGCCGACGCAGAAGGCGATGTCAGAGTAACCGTCGGGACTTCATTCTGAGGTGGTTCAACCGGTCCAGTGCCATCACAAGCGCCAAGTGTTTCCCACTCGCCCCACTCACCAGATTGCGCTGGATTGTTGTTTTGCGTCCAGTAACGCGCTTTATAAGCATTACCTTCATGCTGAACTTGGTCGCCACCGTTATAAACTTTTGATGATTGCCAAGTTTCTAGAGGGGCACAGTCAACTGCTGCGTAGCTATTGAAGGCCATAAGACAAGAAGCGGTGAGTGTGCTTAGTGTGAACACGTTTTTCACTGCGTTGCCGTTTTTAAGGTGCATAATCGCTCTTCCTTAAGTTATTGTTAAAACAATACTAAATGCGCTAAACGAAGCGCATCTATACTTTTATTTCGACGTAAAATAACTTAAGTACAAGTTGGTGATTTCACACTATCTATTTACGAGTTTTCCACACCGCCTCGCAACAATCCACTAAATGATTGCAACAACGTACCTATTATTTGGCACCAGTAACTAATTTTATAACTCAAATAAATATGTCACTCGCAAATTAATAAAAAAGGTAAAAAAAGTCGCCATTTTGAAATAAAGATCACTAAGCCTTTGTTGACCTTGGCGTTTCATTAAAATGCCGCTTGTACTCGCGACTAAACTGTGATGGGCTCGTGTACCCGACCATTCTCGCTGCATCATTAACACGTCTCCCCTCTAACTGGATCAATTCGCGCGCTTTGTTAAGTCGAACTTTCTTAATATATTGCAACGGAGATTCAAGCGTGACATTGCGAAATGCTTGATGGAAAGCAGACACACTCATGTTGGCTTCTTCAGCCAATGCTTGTACGTTCAACTGTTCATGATACGCTTGATGTACACGATTTAGTGCTTTAGCTACCCTCGCGTAAGAACCTTCTTGATGTGCTAGGTCAAATAAAACATACCCCTCTTTGCTCACCAAAGTACGATACACAATTTCCTCAAGAAGCAACTCGCCAAGCATGATGACATCAAGCTCGTTACACATTGCTTTCATTAACCGTTTGCACGCATCCAACATACCTTCATTCATACGTACCGACTTAAGGCCGCAACGGGTAGCATCCAGACACTTATTACTGAATTTTTCAGCCTCTAATTTTTTAACGAGTTTATGAAGAAGCGTTGGCGAAATATCTATCGAAATGCCAAGTAAAGGCTCATTGTTTGTCGCAAACGCTTCGCACTCTAGTGGCATGGGAACCCCGACAACAAGGTAATCATCGGGCCCATATTGCACTGGTGTATCACCAATATGAATGTTCTTATGCCCTTGACCCAATACGATGATGCCGGACTGATAGACAAACGGCTGGCGATGATTCCCTTTGCTACTGCGATAAAACCATACGCCATCTATCGCTGTTTTCTTCATACCTTCTAGGTCATGCAGCCCCTGCTTTTCAACATATTGCTGCATGATATTTGCGAGAGTGTGCATTAGAGCGCTCCATCAATGACCAACGAGTTTGGTCTCTATTATCGTTTCGAGCACTATACTTCCTCTCGACTTTAACTTTCTAGCTCAAGAGCATTAATTTTGTAGAAATAGGCAAATTATTTGCAGAAATCGACCTGTTAACCATCATTAATCAGGACTAATATGCATGTATTCAATCTCCTTCACTGGAAGCAAGAGGGCTAATAATGAACTTTTCTTATGTAAACCCAACCAAGATTTTCTTTGGTCAAAAACAAATCGCAGCAATCAAAGAAGCTATCCCATCCGACCAAAAAGTTTTAGTGGTATACGGTGGTGGCTCCATCAAAAAAAATGGCGTGTACGACCAAGTAGCAGAAGCTCTTGAGGGACATGAATGGCTAGAGTTTTCAGGTGTTGAACCAAACCCAACCAAAGAAACACTCGATAAAGCAGTCGCAATGGTAAAAGAGCATGGTGTTGATTTTATTCTAGCGGTAGGTGGTGGTTCAGTCATCGATGGTTCCAAATACGTAGCAGCGGCATCAATGTATGATGGTGATGGTTGGGATATCATGATTGGTAAGCACCAAGTCACTGAAGCGACGCCTCTAGCTGCAATTTTGACATTGCCAGCAACAGGCTCAGAGTCAAACATGGGCGCAGTTATCACTAAAAAAGAAACTCAAGACAAACTTCCGTTCATGTCTCCAGCAGTGCAGCCAAAATTTGCCGTGTTAGACCCAGATGTAATGAAAACACTGCCAGAACGCCAGCTTATCAACGGCATTGTTGACGCATGGGTGCACGTATGTGAGCAATACTTGACGCTTCCTACCGGTGCAATGGTTCAAGATGGTTACGCAGAAACACTGCTGAAAACTTTAAAAACACTCGGAGAACAGTTTGCGGAACGAGACGACGATATGTGGCGCGCAAACTTAATGTGGTCTGCTAACCAAGCATTGAATGGGTTAATTGGTAGTGGCGTTCCACAAGACTGGGCGACACATATGATCGGCCATGAATTAACCGCTCTATGGGGCGTTGATCATGCGCGTTCTCTTGCAATTGTCCAACCATCGTTACTTCGTAACCAAATGCAGTTTAAGCGCCCTAAGTTAGAACAAATGGGTCGCAACGTATTTGCTCTTGAAGCAGGTGAGGATTTAGCAGAGCGCACAATCGAAGCTATCGAAGCGTTTTATCATCAACTTGATGTCGCAACTAAGCTCGAAAACTATGGTGAGAGCCGTGAACAAGCTATCGATGCCATCATTGATCAACTAAACAAACACGGCATGACTGTTTTAGGTGAAAACCAGGCGATCACACTTGAACGTAGCCGAGAAATCTTAGAGTTAGCTGTCTCATAACTGCAACAATTCTTCACTGCCCTTCCTAGGGTTTAACGGTATTGTGACTTAACAGTCACAATACCGTTTTTTTATGCTATTTTGTAAGCCACATCACGTTCAAAACGAGGAGGCTTCTAAAAACAACGATTCCCTCCAGACAAAAAATCGGCCGTGTTGGTTAGTAAAGAGACAACTGTCCAGCTTTACACAAATAAAAATAATTGAGATCAAAGAACGAGTTAACTCGTTAATTAAGTTTTGATTTGTTGTAGTGATGTACTACATAATTTTGTCTGTTCGAGAAAACACTTTATGTGGCTAGTTGTTGTCGTATTAGCATTCATACATATCATCAGTATCCGTAAAGGCTCTAAATGGCTCTTTTACGTTTCTAAACCATTACCAGTGCTCTGTATGCTTGGTATTTTAATTCAGTCCCCGGCTTACCCAATGCCATATGCGCATTGGATTTTGATTGGCTTATCGCTCTCGTTGCTTGGTGACGTGTTATTAATGCTCCCTAGAGACAAGTTCATTACAGGATTAGTGCTCTTTTGCTCTGCCCATCTCTCCTATAGTTATGGTTTTGCCATCATGTCAGCGTGGCATTTTACACCTTGGCTCCCAATTGCCTTGTTCGGACTCGGTATATGCGTCTACTGGTTGTTCCGACCGGATCTCGGTAAAGAAAAACGGCCAGTTGCTAGTTATATATTGGTACTGATGACTATGTGCTGGGCTTCGATCGAGTATTATTTGAGTGGGAAAACACAATCCTCCTCTTTTGCAGTGCTCGGAAGCTTTATCTTTATTATCTCTGGCATCGTATTGGCTTTCGAACGCTTTGGAGGACGGTCAATATTTTCACGACAAGTTGTCATGGTGACCTACTATTCTGCACAGACACTAATGGTTATGTCTGTTGTTGCGATTGTTGTTCGTTATCCGTATCTCGTTGAACTGAGTTAGTCATACTCTAGACTCTAGACTGCACCAACATTAAAGAAACATGGATGTATCTTGTAAGCGATCTGAATAGAGTCTTAAAATCATCGCCTAAACATTAGCTTATTCTTAATGAAATTACGCGCACAACTTGCTATTGTAAAAGGATATTTTTCCGTTATAGCGTGCCCCTTTGAAAGAGAATACTCCCGTCGTTGAGTTTAGCGACGTAAATAAGTGGTATGGCGATTACCACGCTCTAAAAGACATCAACTTCTCCGTGCATTCTGGCGAGATCGTCGTGGTGTGTGGCCCTTCAGGTTCCGGAAAATCAACGCTCATTCGTTGCATCAATCATCTTGAATCGATTCAAGAAGGCCAGCTTCATGTGTTCGACCAGCCTTCTCACGCAAAATCTCTCAAGCCCGGTAAAATCGGCATGGTGTTCCAACACTTTCACCTTTTTCCTCACTTGACTGTACTGGAAAACCTCACCTTAGCGCCGATTCGCACACTCAAATTATCAAAACAAGAAGCTGAAAAACGCGCAAAACATTACCTAAAGCGAGTCAATATTGAAGAGCAAGCGAGTAAGTATCCAATCCAGCTTTCTGGCGGTCAGCAGCAACGCGTCGCGATTGCCCGCTCCTTGTGTATGGAACCGGATTTACTCCTGTTTGACGAGCCAACTTCAGCGCTTGATCCGGAAATGATCAACGAAGTGTTGGATGTCATGGTTGAGCTGGCTCAAAGCGGAATGACGATGATTTGCGTCACGCATGAAATGGGATTTGCCAAAAAAGTAGCGAACCGCGTGGTATTTATGGACGAAGGCCAAATCGTGGAAATGAACTCTCCAGTCGCCTTATTTGAGACACCACAGCATCCACGAACCCAAGCATTTTTGAACCAAATTTTAAGTTACTGATGATAGTTCGCGTAATCAAACCTGTCCTTCAAGCTTTACTGCAAATGACGCTCCTCTTCATCGCGATTGTGTGGGTGTTGGACTCTGGTGCCGACGCTATGGGCTATCAATGGCAATGGGAGCGCGTACCTGATTACATCGCTTTTTATGAAGATGGCGAATGGTGGCCGGCAGAACTTATTGATGGGCTATTGGTCACGCTTAACATCTCGGCTATTAGTCTATTTTTTACCTTAGTATTAGGGTTGGTTACCGCGTTACTAAGGCTTAACGATTCGAAAGTCGGCAATGTTATTGGTACCACTTATGTCGAAGTAATACGTAACACGCCGTTGTTGGTGCAAATCTATTTACTCTACTTCGTGTTTGGCCCCGTGATTGGTTTGGACCGATTCAGTACCGCCGTTTTGGCATTATCCCTTTTCCAAGGTGCCTACACCGCGGAAATATTCCGTGCAGGTTTAAACAGTATTCCTAAAGGGCAATTCGAAGCAGCACAAACTCTCGGGCTATCACCGTTTTACACCTACAAAGACGTAATTTTTCCTCAGGTTTTACAGCGCACATTACCGCCATTAACCAATGAAGTGGTTTCTTTGATCAAAAACTCTTCCATTGTAAGCGTGATGGCGATTTTTGATCTAACAACACAGGCACGCAACATCGTCTCAGAGACGGCGATGCCGTTCGAAATTTGGTTTACCGTGGCAGCAATTTATCTTGCTCTCACTCTGTCACTTTCTGGCTTGTCTGCAACGCTAGAACACAAACTCGGAGCCAGTTGGCGCAAATTATAAGGAGATAACATGAAGTTATTCAAAGCGACCATTACTGCATTATTAGGGCTAGCCATCGCTATGCCTACAATCGCGAAAGAAGATGTCGCCACACCCAATGTAGATCAAATCAAAGAACGAGGCACTTTGCGCGTTGGTATGTCAACATTTGTACCTTGGGCAATGCGTAACAAGCAAGGTGAGTTAATCGGTTTTGAAATCGATGTTGCCAAACGCTTAGCACAAGATTCAGGTTTGAAAGTGGAATTCATACCGACTGCGTGGGATGGCATTATTCCCGCATTACTGGCGAAAAAGTTCGACGTGATCATTGGTGGCATGTCTGTTACGCCTGAACGTTCCAAAAGCGTCTTGTTTACTGCGCCCTACTCGCACTCAGGCGTTCAAGTAGCAGCAAACAAAGAACTCGCCTCTGGTTTTAGCGAATTTTCGGACTTTGACTCACGACGCATAAAAATAGCGGCCCGTCGTGGCGCATTCACCGTTCAAGTCGCCAGAGAAACCTTCCCGAAAGCGAAGATCCTGCAATTTGATGACGACGCGCAAGCGTTCCAAGAGGTACTGAATGGTAACGCCCACGCGGTCATTGCTTCTAGCCCAAAACCAGAACATGAGACAGTGAAACACAGCGACAAACTATTCCTTCCATTCTCTGAGCGACTATCACAAGGCAACGAAGCCTTTGCAGTTCGCTTGGGGGAAGAAGATAAAAAGGCCTTTTTCAATAAATGGATTGAAGCAAGAACCCAAGATGGATGGTTAAAACAACGTTATGAATACTGGTTCTCGACATTAGATTGGCAAGATCAAGTCGCGCAAGGCCAGTAATCTAAATGGCTCGTGGACGCCGCGAGCCTATACTCTCCAATCATCCATTTTACTTTTCCATAACTTATCGGAGTCAAATTTTTGGGCGAACACACTACCACTCGCACAGCACCCGCGAAATCCAGCACAGGCTACCTTTTACCGCAATTAAACACACTAGACTGGGTACTACTTGTTATGTGCGGTATCAGTGGTGTTTGGCTGTACCATCGGTCCGCTGTTGGTGTGCATTATTTGTGGCAGTGGAAAGAGGCGCTTGAATTACTTTTCACGCCTAGAGCAGATGGTGGTTTGCCCTACTTCTTCCAAGGTTTGATTTCGACGTTAAGGCTCAGTATTTGGGGCATCAGCTTCGCATTAGTGTTTGGCACTTTGTTAGGCTTAGCACGCTTCTCTCGTTCCGTTTGGTTGCGCACACCTGCCAATGCGTTTATCCAGTTAGTGAGAAACATCCCTCCGTTGGTGTTTGTTTTTATTTTCTACTTTTTCATTTCTAACCAATTGATCCCGTTACTCGGTTTGGAAGATCTTCTACGAAACTACAACGGCGAACCAAATGCGCTACAGCGCTTTCTGTTTGGGCCTTCGAACCTTTGGGAAAACCTTGCCTCTGGCGTGTTATGTGTCGGCTTACTCTCTTCTGCCTACATTGCAGAAGTTGTGCGCGGTGGTTTACAAAGTATCGACCAAGGTCAGTGGGAGGCGGCTGACTCATTGGGCTTGTCTCGGTGGGTGAAATACCGATTTGTTATCGCGCCACAGGTGCTTAAATCAATAACACCTGCACTTGCCGGTCAAACCATCTCTTTGGTGAAAGACACCTCTATTGTTTCACTGATTTCGATACAAGAAATGACGTTTGTTGGGACAGAGATGGCAAATTCATCAGGGTATATATTTGAAATTTGGTTGATTGTCGGCCTCGCTTACTTCTTAATTTGTTTTGGTCTGTCACTTATTTTTCGCCATATTGAAGCAAAATCGGAAGCCATTTCAAATTAACTCAACTGCATATGTAATTAGGCACATTTGATTCTTCAAATCAGAATTGCACCCTGTTACATTGACAAAATGCTAAATTTTCGGCGTTTTTCATGGAGTTAAAGAATCAATCCGACTACGAGCGATACATAAAACAAGATAATCTTGGTGAATATTACGTAGCTCTCAATCAATTCACTTTTCACAGTGTTTATCAGCCAATTTTTGATAGACGCCAACGTATTATTGGTATGGAAGCCTTACTGCGTATTCGTGGCATTGATGGTTCCCTAATTCGTCCTGACGTGTTTCTGGCCAATAATGGTCTTGATCCCTACTTTCGCTTATGTGTAGAGTTTTTATCCAGAGCAATGCACATTCGAAATTTTGCACGCTATTTCGCAGGGACACCGATCAAACTGTTTCTTAACGTCATGCCTCAAACGCTACTCACGCTAACCAAAGACATGGGCTTTAAAGATAACGGCCTGCTTTACAAACGCCTTTCCGAACTTGGTATGAGCCCATCAGACGTAGTTTTTGAAGTAGTCGAAGAGTCATGCGGAAATACGGATTTATTAATCAAAGCCGTACAGTTAATGAAAGCGAATGGCTTTATCTTTGCTATCGATGATTTTGGCGCCCAACATTCTGATATCGCACGTGTTCAGCAGCTCTGCCCTGACATCATCAAAATCGATCGTTCCTATTTGCTAGACTACTGCGCCGGAGAAACCTTTTCCATACATAGCGCCGTTGATCTAGCGGATCATATGGGAGCAAAAGTCATTATAGAAGGGGTTGAAGAAGACGTGCAACTACAAGCTATGTATCAACTTAATTTGGATTATTACCAAGGCTTTTACTTAGGAAAGCCTTGCGCCATTCATCACTGGACAGATAGCCTAAACATCGAGACGACAGTGCATTAACACTGCCCACTTACAGCACAGTGAAACCAAAAAAGCGCCGATATAATATGCTCGGCGCTTTTTAGTTTTACTCAGATGTCACTTATTTAGTTAAGCGTTCATTTCCCTAGAAAAAATCAATAGAATTACGACCGCTCTTCGGATCACGAGTGGCTTGCGGTTTGTCTTCTTTTTTGCCTTTCTTAGCAGACTGAGACAACGCTTCTTTCTGCGCTTTACGCTCTTTATGTGCCGCTTTGCGGCCTGTTGATTTAGGCCCAGAGGCTTTAGGTGACTTACTTTGACGAGACTTATCTTTACGAGAAGACTGTGCTTCTTTTTTCGCTTTCTTTTCTGCTTTTTGCTCTGCCGTTTCAGGTTCGGTTACTGGCGCATCGCAAACCACAACATAATATTCCTGGTTAAACTCGAAAAAGTCACCATCATACATCTTGCGGCGCTTACGTGTTTCTAGTTCACCATTCACCGCGACGTAGCCTTCCTCGATGATATGTTTTGCTTCGCCGCCACCGCTGACCAAGTTTGCGATTTTAAAAAGCTTGTACAGTTCGATTGGATGCGCATCAACATCGATGCCAATCGCTTCGATCTCAATCTCTTCGCCTTCTAAATACTCTTCGTGGTCGTAATCTTGGGTCATGTTACTTACTCTTACTATTTGATGCCCTGAAGTTTAAACGCAATGCTTAAAAATAGAAACCTCTGCCGATGTTCAATCACCGATTCGCCTTGGCATTTGAGCACCTCTTAACCCATTTAACTTGTCGCTTGTTAACTTGTATACCGATGCGTAGCTCAAACGAAGCTGCAATTACGCAACCTGAAGGTATATACTCTCTAAGTTATTGTTGAAAAGAGCGAATATTTTGTCTCAACCAAGTAGAATTACCTTTGTCACTGCGAACTTGTTTAATTTTGTCGCACCGCCTAACGCCTACTATGATTTCGAGAACATATACTCGTTAGAGCAATGGCGAGACAAACTTTCGTGGACGCAACGTCAAGTTGAAAAACTGGAAGGCGACGTGATTGGCTTACAAGAAGTATTCAGTATCGAGAAGACCCAGGCATTCTTTTCAACCATCGGCTACCCCTACTTTGCGACCGTTGACACCCCACATGTTGAAGATGAGTACATTTACTCAAGCCCTGTTGTGGCAATCGCATCTCGGTTTCCAATAGAAAAAGTACAAGCGGTAGAGTTTGACTTAGCAACGCTTGAGCCTTTTGGAGTAAGTGTTGTTCCAGAGTTCAGTCGCAAACCTATCTATGCCCAAGTAATACATCCTGTACTTGGTCATATCGCCGTTTACGTAACGCACCTGAAATCTCAACGCCCAGCCGACTCAGAACAACCAGAAACGTCTAGCACGATTATTGGGCGCTGGTTATCCACCCAGCAAAGAGGCTGGGAAGCAGCGATGTTAAGAGACGCGATGCAAAAGAGGTATCGAAAAGAACCAATGCCGACAGTGTTAATGGGCGATATGAATCAACCTATCACTCCTATCAGCGTTAACAGCGCATTGGTATCCAACACTGGTGACAGCGTCACTGAATTACAACTCAAAGATGGTTGGTTATTGCAAAGTTACACCCTGAAGGATGAACGCCCAGCCACGCACTATCATTTTTCCACTGGGAATGTACTCGACTATATCTTGCTCTCACAAGAGTTTGACACCTTATCAGATATATCGGTTGCCGAGGTTGTTGACTATCAGGTGTCTAACCAACATCTGATCAACCCGATTTATGACAGAGATAAAAACGCCAGCGACCACGCATTTGTGGCGCTGACGGCTGAAGTAAAGCTTTGAGCAACCTATTTAGTTACTTAGTGACGTTTCACAATTTTACGCGGGATAAGTTCTACGCCAGGCTTGTAACGCTTGGCGGAAGCGTTGAGTGCTAACTCCATTGCGCTGTCCGCGATCAACTCAAACTGTTGAGGCAAAGAGTTGATTTTCACAGGCAAGAAGTCCAGCAGTCGATTATCACCAAATGTCGCTAAACGCACCTTTCCCATCAGTTCTGGTTTTTCTAGCATTACATCCAACACACCTTCTAGCAGTGTGTATGACGTTGTAACAATGGCATCTGGCAATGCGTTCTCTATTAACCATCTCTCTAAGACTTTCTTGCCTTCTTCCCGGGAGAAGTGTTGTCCATAACCCACTGTTGCCGTTTTGCCACCTTGTTGAGAAGCAGATAGAAAACCGAGCTCACGCTCTTTTGAGACTTGAAGATCTTGCAATGCACCGATTAAGCCAATGGACTTAATATCCTCTGACAGTACTGACTGAGTGAGTTCAAGTGCGGCATCAAAATCTTCGCTGATGACACAACAAAAGTGCTCATCATCCATTGGACGGTCTAGCGCGATAACTGGCGTACCAGAATTTTGCAACTTAAGGTAATACTCGTTTGCAGTGGGCATACCACTTGCCACAAACAACGCATCAATGCGACGACTGACTAATGCTTCCGCCACCTTTTGCTCTGTATCAGGATCATCATCAGAGCAGCCAATCAAAATTTGGTACCCCGCTTTCCGAGAGTTCTGCTCTATCAGCTTTGCAAGACGCGCATAACTGGTGTTCTCTAAGTCTGGGATGATAAGCCCAAATGAGCGTGAATTACCTGCCCGCAAGGAAGACGCCGCATGATCTGGCTTATAATTGTACTCATCTACAACGGCCATCACCTTTTTCTGAGTCTTCTCGCTGATGCGGTATTTCTGCGCTTTTCCGTTAATCACATAGCTTGCAGTTGTCTTAGAAACACCCGCTAATTTGGCTATTTCATCCAGTGTCATATTCTAAACCTTATTCTGTGCGCGCGATCATATTAATACATCAACGATCTTTCGATAAGTTGAATTATAGGCTGAACCGATTCAGTATAAAAGCTGAAAGGATTCAGCAAAACTTAAAAATTGACGTAAATCACCCGAACACGCAACAAACCAATTTGTGAGCTAGGCTATAGGACAGCGGCAAAGGCTCGTTTGTTAACGTCAGTTTTTAAAACAGTTTTTCTGAGTCTTTTAAAAAATTTACCAACAAGCTGAATCGATTTAGCTTGAAAGATAAAAGGTTTGAGGAGTGATAAGCGCTCAGAAGAAGCGGCGTTCAAATTCTCACACAGAATACATTTTTAAATTGATACCTTAAGGCTGGAGAAGCACCATGCTTAAGCTAAATAAGAACGACATTACCCTCTCGCAATCAGCGACAGATAAGTTTGAAGCAATAAAGAGTATTGCTCATAGCCTGACTGATAAAGGCCTAGTTGAACACGGTTACGTTGAAGGCATGCTAAACCGTGAAAACCAAAACTCTACGTTTTTGGGGAACGGTATTGCTATCCCACATGGCACGACTGACACTCGCTCAATGGTGAAAACAACGGGTGTTGCTGTGCACCACTTCCCACAAGGTGTCGACTGGGGTGATGGCAATACTGTGTTCGTCGCTATCGGTATCGCAGCTAAATCTGATGAGCACCTTGGCATTCTTAAACAGCTCACCAAAGTGTTAGGCGCAGATGGCGTAGAAGAGCGTCTGCGTAATGCAAAAAACGAAGACGAGATCATCGCCCTACTGCACGGTGATGTTCAGCTTGAAGCAGACTTTGACGCTTCTTTAATTCAACTCATGTTCCCTGCGAGCGACATGCTACAGATGAGTGCTGTTGCTGGTGGTCTGTTAAAAAATACGGGATGTGCTGATAACGAATTCGTTGCTGATCTCGTTACCAAACAACCAACTCACCTAGGTAATGGCCTGTGGTTAATTGGCAGTGACAAACATGTCACTCGCACAGGCGTGTCATTTGTCTCGACGGCAAACGACTGCGAATATGAAGGTCAAAAAGTGCGTGCACTTGTCGCGTTCGCAGCATGTAACAATGCTCACCAATCTATCCTAAAAACGCTTTCTAATATTGTGTTTAACAATGAACACGGCAAGCTTTTAGATGCATCAGTAGAACAGATTCTTGCTTTGTTCAAAGGTGAAGAAGTCACAGCTGCATCTTCAGAAGAAGGCAATACCGCTGTATTTAAAATCAAAAACTCCCACGGCCTACATGCTCGTCCGGGGGCAATGTTAGTCGCAGAAGCGAAAAAGTTTGAATCCACTATACGTGTTGCCAACCTAGACGGAGATGGAAAAGCAGTAAACGCGAAGAGCCTAATGAAAGTCATCGCGCTGGGCGTTAAGCACGGTCACCAACTTCAATTTACAGCAGAAGGCCCTGATGCGCCGCAAGCCTTGGAGTCTATCGGAAATGCAATCGCTTCTGGCCTTGGTGAAGGTTAAGGATCCGATATGACAAAAAAAACAAATAAGGTTGTCACTATTACGCTCAACCCAGCATTGGATTTAACAGGTTCAGTAAATGAACTAAACGTTGGTTCCGTGAGCTTAGTACAGCAAAGCAATCTCCACGCTGCTGGTAAAGGTGTCAACGTAGCAAAAGTATTGAGCGATTTAGGCGCAGACGTCACGGTTACCGGCTTTCTCGGTAAAGATAACCCTGAGCTATTTCATCAGCTTTTCAATGACATCAACGTTAAGAATGAATTTGTGGAAGTAAAGGGTGCCACTCGTATCAACGTTAAGCTGGTTGAGGCCAATGGCAACGTCAGTGATATCAACTTCCCTGGCGTTCAAGTAGCGGCCGACGAAATTACTCGCTTTGAGGAGACACTATTTCGTCTAGCGGAGACGCATGATTACTTTGTACTTGCAGGTAGCTTACCTGGAGGCGTAACCGCCGAACAATGCGCTGCATGGATAGAAGCACTGCATCAACAAGGCAAAAAGGTGTTGTTCGACAGTAGCAAAGCCGCATTGAAGTCAGGTATTGAGGCTCACCCATGGTTGATTAAGCCTAACGATGAAGAACTTGGTGATTTTGTTGGCGAACATCTAGCAACACCTGAACAATGCCAAGCTGCAGCGCAAACACTGAGCGACAAAGGCATAGAAAACATCGTGGTTTCTATGGGACCTGACGGTGTTATGTGGCTCAACCAAGGCGAATGGCTTAGTGCAAAACCGCCTCGAATGAATGTAGTGAGCACCGTTGGCGCAGGCGATACGCTGGTCGCTGGCTTGTGTTGGGGCCACATGCAACTGATGCCTAAAAACGATTTATTGCGCTTCGCTACGGCACTTTCTGCTTTGGCAGTTAGTCAAGTTGGCGTAGGGCTAACCAGTCAGGAAGAACTGGAAAATATCAAGCGACAAACTGAAGTTAGCGCGCTTTACCCTATTACAAACTTAGAACAAAACTAAGGAACAGAAGGTTATTGTATGAATATTGCCATTATTACTGCCTGTCCAAGCGGTGTAGCAAATAGCATCCTTGCGGCAGGATTACTAGAACAAGCCGCCGCAAAATTAAACTGGAATGCCAAAATAGAATGTCAATCAAGTGTGGTTGAACCAACACTATTGACGGAAGCTGACGTTGAACAAGCAGAAGTCATTGTCATTGCGGCAAATACTAGCGTCGACACTTCTCGTTTTGTAGGAAAAAAGGTTTACCAAGCGGAAATTAACGAAATAGCAAAAGACGCAACTGCGTTTCTCCAGCAAGCGGTTGAAAACGCCACTTTACTTGAAAAAGCAACCACACTTGCAGCCCCTATCACTGCAGATACAACATCAGCAGCGAAGAAAATTGTTGCAATCACCGCTTGCCCTACTGGCGTTGCGCATACCTTTATGGCGGCAGAAGCTTTAGAAGAAGAAGGCAAGCGTCGTGGCCATCAAATCAAGGTGGAAACTCGTGGTTCAGTTGGCGCTAAAAACCAACTGACTGAGCAAGAAATTGCAGACGCCGATCTGGTGATCATTGCTGCCGATATTGAAGTGCCACTTGATCGCTTTAACGGCAAAAAGATGTACCGCACGAAAACAGGCCCAGCTCTGAAAAAAACAGCCGAAGAGATGGACAAAGCATTCGAGCAAGCCACTGTGTATCAGCATTCTGGTTCAGCTAACTCTTCATCTACCACCGAAGAGAAAAAAGGCGCTTACAAACACCTAATGACGGGTGTTTCGCACATGCTTCCTGTTGTCGTTGCAGGTGGTTTGATCATCGCACTATCTTTCGTGTTCGGTATTGAAGCATTTAAAGAAGAAGGCACACTAGCAGCAGCCTTGATGAACATTGGTGGTGGCTCTGCATTCGCATTGATGATTCCTGTACTTGCTGGCTATATTGCGTTTTCAATCGCTGACCGTCCTGGTCTGGCTCCTGGTCTTGTTGGTGGTATGCTAGCAAGTTCTACTGGCGCAGGTTTCCTTGGCGGTATCGCGGCTGGTTTCATTGCTGGTTACGCAGCGAAACTCCTCGCAGATAAGGTGAAACTGCCACAATCGATGGAGGCGCTTAAACCGATTCTGATTATTCCATTTGTGGCAACATTGTTCACCGGACTTGTCATGATCTACATCGTAGGCGGCCCAGTTTCAGGCATCATGAACGGCCTGACTGACTTCCTAAACAACATGGGATCTGACAGTGCAGTACTACTGGGTATTATCCTTGGCGCAATGATGTGTTTCGACCTAGGAGGCCCGGTAAACAAAGCCGCTTACGCATTTGGTGTTGGCCTTTTGGCTTCACAAACTTACGCGCCAATGGCGGCAATCATGGCCGCAGGTATGGTTCCTGCGCTAGGTATGGGTTTAGCGACCTTCATTGCGAAGAACAAATTTGAACAAAATGAACGTGAGGCAGGTAAAGCATCATTTGTCTTGGGCCTTTGTTTCATCTCTGAAGGCGCAATTCCATTTGCTGCGAAAGATCCAATGCGCGTGATTCCATCTTGTATGGCAGGTGGCGCGCTTACTGGTGCCCTATCGATGCTATTCGGTGCGAAATTAATGGCACCACACGGCGGTCTATTCGTGCTGCTAATTCCTAACGCAATTTCACCAGTATTAATGTATTTAGTGGCTATTGCAGCAGGTACAGCGGTAACTGGCTTTACTTACGCATTCTTAAAAAGCAAAGCAGAAGCGAAACAAGAAGTCGCAGCTTAATTAGAGCGACTCCGGTTAACAATGCCACCCTCGAATTTGGCATTTAGCACCTCCCTTTAATTCCGGTTAAGGGAGGTGCTTTTTATTCCGCAGCCGGAACGGCTACAATGTCTACTTCCCCACTGCTCATATCCACCGTTGCTTGATAAGCGCTATGCGGGTCACCGTAGTGCTTGAAGGTAAAGTGGTAAACGTTAGCTGGCGTCCACAAGGTTTTTGATTCTGCGGGCAGAATGTCATAGCCGTCTTGCTGATAAAGCTCTGTCGCCATTACATTTGCGATTGCCGCCTGCTGGTTAGCGTCTCGATCCACCTTTGGCTCTAGTGACGGGTTACTTGGATAAGACTCACCGTTGTAACTCATGAGTCGATATGAGCCATTACTCCAAACGATAAAGTCCTGCCAACCATTACTGTAACTGTCGGCTAGTACAATAGGCGTGCGAGTTACCGACATTCGATTAATAACGTTTCCCTCATTATCAAACATATATGCAGAGCAGCCACCACTACCACAGAAATAGCGATCTTGAAGCAACACTATGTGTTCTGCCTTTCCGTCGCTGTTTAGGTCGGCGCTACCCGATAGATAACGTAGATTGTCTTGCTCGAGCGACAGCCCTTCAGGGGCTAAAACCTTACTATCAATCCAACTGGAAATGACTTCAGCACTAACACTGTTGACTTTAGGGGCAGGTTGTTTGGTTTCTGTCGGCATGCTATCCGTCGCGGTGCAGCCAACCAAGGTGAAAGAACCAACGAAGAAGAGTCCGTTTAATATGCGCTTATTCATGTAATCTCAATCTTTGATGTGTCGTTACATCAGTATACGCATGATTTGCATTGTAATCGTAAGAAAATCATTAAAATCAAGCAAATGAATGGTTTGGTATATATTAGTAAGATCAAAAAAGCCCCGAAGAAAACCTTCAGGGCTAGGCAGGAAGCTGGCAAATAGCCAGGAGTCCCTATGCAGTGGTCGGTTTTACCCTAAACAGAATTGCAAACATCACTGGCACCACTATCAGTGTCAGTACAGTAGCAAAACCAAGACCTGCCATAATCGTTATTGCCATCGAGCCAAAGAAGGCGTCGAAGACCAGTGGAATCATCCCCAAGATAGTTGTTAGGGCAGCCATACTTACCGGACGAACGCGGCTTATCGCACTATCGACAATCGCGAGGTAAGGATCTTTACCTGACTCCAACTCAAGGTTAATTTGGTCAAGCAACACAATACCGTTTTTCAAAATCATGCCACTTAGGCTTAACAAACCAAGGAATGCTGTAAAACTGAACGGCATGTTCGTGGTAAGCAAACCAAAAGCAACGCCAATGATCGCTAACGGAACGGTGAACCAAATGACCAACGGTTTTTTGATTGAGTTAAACAGTAAAATAGTAATGATGAACATCAACAAGTAACCCATCGGCAATGAACCGAATAGGCCTTCTTGTGCATCTTTGGATGATTCGTACTCACCACCCCATGTGATTTCGTATCCTTCTGGAACATGCAATGCCATCACTTTAGGCTGTACACGAGCAAATAAGCTTGCTGCCGTGTCGTCACTCAACACATCATGGTCCGCGAGAACGGTTAACGTACGCTTACGGTCACGACGCTGAATTAGCGGCTCACTCCAATCCAGTTGAACGCCATCAATCACTTGATCAACCGGAATGTACGTTTGCAACGAAGGACTCCAAATGGTCACGTTTTGTAGTGATTCAAAATCTACGCGTTCTTCTTCAGGAAGGCGTGTCATAATTGGCAACGTATGTGTACCATCACGCAAGTAACCTAAGGTGCTACCACCAAACGCCATTTGCAGTGTGCTTGAAAGATCTTCTTTCGAAATACCTAAGCGACGAGCTTTAGACTCATTGAAAACGGGTACAAGTTCCTTGGTGCGCTCTCGCCAATCGTGACGAATGTTTCGAGCACCAGGGTCGGTATGAAGGATGTCTTCAACTTGCACCGCCAAGTCACGTAAAACTTGTGGATCAGGGCCAGTAATACGCGCTTCGATCTTAGACGCTGGTGATGGACCAAATTCCATCAATTTAAACTGGAACGTAGGCGCATCAAATGTTTTCGCCAGATTCGCATCTAACTTATGCAGCAAACCAAACATTTTCTCACGATCAGTCGCGCGAACTTGGAACTGAGCGTACGCTTCGTAACTTTTTTCTGGTTGATAGGTTAAAGCAAAACGCTGTAGGCCCTGCCCAATCGAAGCAGAAACAAAGTCAATATCATCTTGCTGACGAATGTAGCTTTCGACCTCTTCAGCTTTTTTGATCGTTTCACGGATGTCAGTGCCCTCTGGCATCCACATATCCACGTAGAACATCGGCGTATTCGATGGTGGGAAGAACTGCTGTTTTACATTACCAAATGCCACGACAGCACCCACTAATAGCGCCACCATACCAGCAACGGTAAGCCAGCGGAATCGCAATGCAAATTTCAGCGATGCCCCAAATACGACAAACAACCAGCCTTTATAAGGATCATCTTCGCTAGTACCCTGCTCTTTGTTTTCCTCTTTCAACAAAAGATCGGCAAGGAAAGGCGTCAGTGTAATAGCGGTAATCCAGCTTAAAAATAATGAGAAACACAGCACCCAGAATAGAGAGCCCATGAACTCGCCTGTCGCATCTTGCGACAAGCCGATAGGTGCAAAAGCCGTAATTGCAATAACAGTTGCGCCCAGCAAAGGCCATTGTGTTTGCTTTACAATATCGACAGCCGCTTGAACTTTGGTACGCCCTTTCTTTAGGCCAACCAATATGCCTTCCACGACAACAATCGCGTTATCAACCAGCATACCCAAGGCAATAATTAACGCGCCAAGAGAAATACGATGCAGTTCGATGTTGTTGTAATTCATCAAAATGAAGGTACCAAATACCGTCAATAACAACACAACTCCAATGATGACACCACTGCGTAAACCCATAGTAAACAGCAACACAATGATTACGATCGCCACTGCCTCCGCTAGACTAATTACAAACGCTTTAACAGATTCATCCACCTCATTGGCTTGGTTGTAAAAGTAGTTCATATCGATGCCAGCAGGCTTGATAGACTCTAGGCTCGCGAGCTCCGCATCCAAACGTTCACCAACCTCAACCACGTTCACACCTGACGCAAACGAGATACCGATATTAATCGCTTTTTGACCGTTAAAGAGTACGACGTTGCCTGGCTTCTCTTGAATACCGCGAGAAATCGTTGCTACGTCTTTTAGACGAATTAGATTTCCTGTGTCACGGCCATGAATGATCAGATTTTCTAGTGCTTCTACAGTGTTTAAGGTGCCGCTTGGGCGAATAACAAGGCTTTCGCCATTGACCATCACTTCCCCTGCTGAAACCACATTGTTTTGCTGGTTCAACAAGCTCGAAACCACATTCATGTCTAAGTTCAGTGCAGCAAGGCTATCAAGTGAGATCTCAACGAATAGCATTTCTTGCTGATCGCCCGTGATGTCTACCTTACCAACACCATCAACAAGCTCGATTTCACGGGTCAGGTAATCCGCATAACGTTTCAGCTCTACATAGTCGTAATCGTCACCAGTGAGCATTAACATCACGCCATAAACGTCACCGAAATCATCAATGATCTGTAAAGACTGAACACCTTGAGGCAATGATGGTCGTAAATCATTAATTTTACGGCGCATTTCATCCCAAATTTGCGGCAGTTCATCAGGACCATAGTCCATTTCCATGCTCACCGTTATTTGAGACATACCATTAGAAGACGTAGAGGTAATTTTGTCGATATAAGGGAGTTTTCGAATCTCTTTTTCTAGAGGATACGTCAGCTCTTCTTCAACTTCTTTTGACGTCGCGCCAGGGTATGTTGAGATGATCATGGCATCTTTGATCGTAAATGCCGGGTCTTCTAATCGTCCAAGCTCCAAAAATGACGTTAAACCACCAACAGCAAGGATAATAATGAACAACCAGCTGATGACTTTGTTTTTTATTGAATACTCAGCAATGTTCATTATTGGTTATTCTCCACAACATCCACATGTTTACCTTCGCGTAATTTACG
The DNA here is from genome assembly GCF_033344315.1 of Vibrio sp. 2132-1. Lineage (NCBI taxonomy): Bacteria > Pseudomonadati > Pseudomonadota > Gammaproteobacteria > Vibrionales > Vibrionaceae > Vibrio > Vibrio sp. 2132-1. Next base: position 209,685 of record NZ_JAWPON010000010.1, read on the forward strand.
CAGATTTGAATTAATCAGAATATCGCCCTGGCTAACACCTGACGACACAATGGCTCCATTGCCATTCACTTGAGAAATCATGACAGGCACTCGTGTGACAATGTCACCTTCTTTTTTCCACACAAAGAACTCATTCCCTTCACTGCCTGCTTGAAGCGCCGTGACAGGAACACTGTAACCATCGATAGAGGTAATGCCCGCCTTCACCATATCGACCAAAACGCTTACGCTGGTTCCCGGCAATATCTCTGTTTTTGGCTGTGGCATCGTCAAGTACATTTCGTAGGTTTGAGTTTCAGCGTTGGGTTCACTTGTGTGCTCTAAATAGTCCAAAGCAAATCTGCCATCGATGCCGGAGAAGGTTGCTCTAGGCTTGTAGCTCATGCTGTCTGAGTTTGGGTCTACCATCGCTAAAACATTGTCGGAAAGCTCAATACGCACGTAAACCAAATCGTTTTGGTATAGGTTTAACACGGGTTCACCAATTGCCACACGCTCAAAACGTTCTTTGAAAACATCAGATACTTTACCGGCGAACGGGGCGAATAAACGGGTGTAATTCAATTGATTGGTCGCGTTATAGAAAGTAGCCTCAGCTAGCTCTTTATTGGCGGTTAGCTCATCAAGTTCCGCTTTTGAAATCATTTGACGTGCATGCAAGTCTTCACCGCGTTTAAGCTGACGAATTGCAAGTGTGTATTGTGCTTCTGCGTCATTCACGGCTTGCTTCTCTTTGCTATCATCTAGCTTTGCGATCATTTGCCCCTGCTTCACAACGTCACCCGCTTTAACCAATACGTGCTGAACTTCCCCAGCGCGGCGAAATGCCATTGGCGTTTGCTCTGCAGGCACTACTATGCCTTTGAACGCGCGATGTTGACTTTGTACTGGTGCATCCACCGAGATAGTCGACACAAAAAGTGGCTGCTCGACGATAGCTTGGTTTTCATTTTTGCACCCTGTTAAAACTGCAAGTGCAATCGCAGAGGTCGTAAGTAGAGAACGTTTCATTAAATGCCTCCCTCACGAACCCAAGCTTTCACCACTTGCCCTTCAACCAGTCTCTCAACACCAGCAATAACAACGTAATCATTGTTATCAAGCCCGGCTTTCACACCACCTGCTGCATCAAGTGACACAGTGACTTTATTGACCTGCTGCGTGCTTCTGTCCATTACCCAAACTTCACCTTGCGTCCCATTTTTGTTGACCCAAGCAGACTGAGGTAACGTCATCGCGTCCGATACATGTTGTTTAGCAATGTGTACCTGCCCTGTCATACCTGTCAGCAAATTGCGATCTTCTGGTCGAGTGATGGTCACGATCGCCTCATAACTATTGGTATCGATGTTTGGCTGCGTCGAAATTTCTTTAAATTGCCCAGGAATACGTTTTCCTGGCTCGCTATCCATCGTCACCCACATATCGGAGTTTTGCAGTGACTCAAGTGATACAGATTCCGCATAACTTACTGGCAAGGTGAAAGATACATCCAACGTCGTGTTATCAATGAGATTCAAGATCTCCTGCTTCTCTGCTACTACTTGAAACGGGTTGACATAGGTATATGACACAATGCCATCAAACGGTGCGTGAATTTTGGTATAGCTCAAATCGGTTTTAGCTTGTTCGTAGTTCGCCAATGCCGCTTTATATTGAGTTTCTTTCTGATCGTACTCATCAGTACTAATGAGTTTTTTTCCGTAAAGGTTTTTCGCGCGGTCCCATTGTGTTTTCGCTAACGCGTACTGCGCTTGAGCGGCATCTAACGCAAGCTGAAGATCTTTAGGGTCTAACGTTGCGAGCACTTCACCTTTTTGGACCTTTTGACCCATGCGTACACGTAATTCATCAACCTCTCCACCAACCTGAAAAGAAAGCTGCGCGCGATGTGTTGCATCAATACGCGCTAAAAAGGCGTGCGAGTCTTCAAGTTCTAGGTCTTTCACCGCCAGTAATTTTACAGGTTTGATTAAAGGTTCAGACGGCTCAGAAATGGCTTTATTACACCCAGTTAGCATCCCAGAAAGACTTAATGTCACCACTGCGCCAACTAAAGTGCGCTTTAAATATTGTTTTCGCACCCGCTTTCTCCGTAGGTTTTATATATTACACAGCCGTGCAGTATAAGCAGAATTTGAAATTGATCAACATATTTTCCAGGTGGATAGCAAATTAATTAGTCAAAGCGTTCGGTTTCTGGTAAAAGTAAGCGCGTGATTAATATTCGGGAAAATTCGAACTATGAATGAAAGAAAGCAGGGGCGTAGAAGTGCTGAAGCAGCAGAACAAACTAAGTGTCTGATCCTTAAAGTGGCAGCAGATATGTTTTGTGAACTTGGTTACGAGCGTGTCTCGCTGCGCAATATCAGTGAAAAGGCTGGTGTTTCACATAGTTTGATCCGTCACCACTTCGGCAGCAAAGAGAAAATCTGGCAAGCGGTTAGCGATGCAATGGACGAGTTCATGCAGTGCTATATGGCTGAACTCATCAATGAAATGCCGGAGAACACACCTTCGAATAGAAAAATTTATCTGTTTATGGTTCGCATGCTAGCATTTGCTCTCGTCAATCCTCATCCAGTACAGATGATCGCCGATGCCATTCGACAAGGCGATGACGGTGCTCTGCTGCAGTATTTCTTAAAGTCAAAAGATGAGTTCGCTGCGATATTTACCGGAATTTTCGAGCAGTACAACAGCGAAAACCCTAATGCACAATTTGATCAGTGGGAATCAAAGTGGCAAATGTTGATCTTCGCACATGGTGCTGTCAGTCTCGCGCCAATGATGCAAGAAACATGGCCGGATATTGCAGATAATCGCGAAAAACTGCTGATCAAGCATTGGGAATTGTTTAATACCATTATGGCCTCTCAATTTGGGATCCCAAAAGAAGAGATGATTCATCCGGAAAAGCTTGAAGATATCGTTATTGATATGTGCTGTACTATTGATGAAGCAGTAAACTAAAAGTAAACAAGCGAAAAGAAGACATAAAAAATGCCGAGCTACAAAGCTCGGCATTTTTGTTTCAATTCGTTTTAACCACGGTAGTAGCGTTGTGGTACGAACGGCATTTTTTCAACTGTCATTGGTAGCATTTTACCACGCACTTCAGCGAACACTTCAGTACCAATCGCCGCCAAATCCGCACGAACATAACCCATTGAGACTGGCTTACCTGCATTCGGACCCGCCGTACCGCTGGTTACAACGCCAATTTTAACGCCGTCAGCATCAAACAGTTCAACACCTTCACGCACTGGCGCTTTGGTTTGACCTACTAGACCCACACGCTTACGCGCCACATCTTTAGTCTCAATCTGCTTAAGAATAATGTCTGCGCCAGGGAAACCACCTTCACGTTCACCACCAATACGACGAACTTTTTGGATACCCCATAGCAAGCTCGCTTCAACAGGTGTTGTTGTTGTGTCTAGGTCATGACCGTATAGACAAAGGCCACACTCAAGACGAAGCGAATCACGAGCACCAAGGCCAATCCATTCAACTTCATCTTCAGCAGTCAGTTTACGTGCTAGCTCTTCCGCTTTGTCAGCAGGAACCGAGATTTCGTAACCGTCTTCGCCTGTATAACCACTACGAGAAACAATGCACTCGGCGCCTAAAATATCGACTTTACGAATATCCATGAACAGCATTTCAGAAACTTCTGGTGCAAAACGCGCCAATACAGCCGCCGCTTTAGGGCCTTGGATTGCAAGTAGAGCTCGGTCTTCGATAATTTCTAGCTCAACACCAGATGGTAAATGCGCTTGTAGGTGTGCGATATCTTGCGCTTTACATGCTGCGTTCACAACCACAAACAGATGATCGCCTAGGTTAGCCACCATCAAGTCGTCCATGATGCCGCCCTCTTCATTAGTGAAAAAAGCGTAACGCTGTTTACCAGACTCAAGATCCACAATATCCACTGGAACTAATGTTTCTAGGAACGCAGCTGCACCGTCACCAATTAGGCGAAGCTGTCCCATGTGAGAAACGTCAAACAGACCTGCCGCATCACGAGTATGTAAGTGTTCCTTCTTTACGCCTAGAGGATACTGAACAGGCATATCGTAACCCGCGAACGGGACCATTTTGGCACCAACTTCAACGTGAAGTGCGTGTAGTGGTGTTTTCAGTAGTTCTTGAGTCATTTTCGTCTCCATTTAGATAGACCCGAGAATGCTATCGGCATTCGATGTGTTTCCAATAATAAACATGGCTCATTCTATTTTGCACGAACAAGACGTAGATCGACTTGCAAAAGTGTGACTCTTAACATTTTAATCACAAAAAATCGTACAAAAAAAGCGCTTTAATGAGCAAGTTCTCATCAAAAAAGCGCCTTTTCATCATAACGACCACCAACAGCAATCGTTTGCTTTCACTATAGGAAATTTACAAGTATTTATCACTATTTGGCTGTCACCCACAAAATGAGCGCATCTTCCTCGCTAACACTGGTCAACATATGTCCCATATTTGCATCGTAATAAACGCTGTCTCCCTCGCTTAAAACAACAGGTTCGTAAAACTCAGAATAGAACATGACCTCACCAGATAAGATAAGCAGAAATTCTTCGCCATCATGACGAACCCAGTCTTTATATTCATCAAAACTACGAGCTCGAATTTGGCTCTTAAACGGCATCATTTTCTTATTGGAAAGTTGTGTCGCGAGCAGTTCATGTTCATAAGTTTGTGTTGGGTGTGGTTTACCTTCATTCTTCTTGGTAACATCCCTACGCCCTGTCGCTACCTTTTTTCTAGGTGGCTCAAATAGTTGTGGCATGTCAATTTGTAAGCCAAGTGCCAATTTTTGCATCGCTTGAAACGTCGGGGAGATCTGCTCATTTTCTATTTTGCTCAGTGTAGATCGAGCAAGCCCGGTTCGCTGACTGGCCTCTTCTAATGTGATACCGAGTTTCGAGCGGATATCCTTAATACGCTGGCCCAGTTTTAACGGCTCGATATTTTGGTCATGTTGCTCTTTTGCCAACGTCATCGATGGGTATTCATCGTAAATACTTTCTGCCATAAATCCCTCTATAGATATCCATATTTTTTGTCTTACTCGCATTGTGCATGAAGCACATAGTGGATAGAAGTCCACCAAGTGAATTAAACCGTGCTCTTGTTAACAAATTTTGAAATCTTGTTTCCTATAGGAAATTTTTGGTTGATTGTTCCCGTCACAGGCGCTATGTTACCAACTTGTTAGATGTAGAGATGCATATTTCCGTAAGAGATTGGTAAAGGAAACACGCAATCCAACGGAGTTTTTGCCCAAATTTAGGGCCGGATGTTCACTCTGTTCTGCTACGCAGTTCAGCTGTTTTTGAGGACAAATGAACCACAACCGCAAATCATAACTCATCTATTGCGGGTTCATTTTCAGATTTGGAAGGTCAACTACCATGAATAAGAGTTACCCTAACCACAGCTTGGAAAACTTTTTCTCTACCAACCTCTCTGCGACAGATGATGCTGTCTTTGCTGGAATTCAAGCGGAATCCGCTCGCCAAAACGAACAAATCGAACTTATCGCTTCTGAGAACATTGTTTCTAAAGCGGTAATGCAAGCTCAAGGCACATGCCTAACAAACAAATACGCTGAAGGCTACCCAGGTCGTCGTTACTATGGTGGTTGTGAGCACGTAGATACAGTGGAAGCCATTGCTATCGAACGCGCAAAAAAACTTTTCAATTGTGAATACGCAAACGTTCAACCACACTCAGGCGCACAAGCAAACGGCGCAGTAAAACTAGCACTGCTTCAACCTGGTGACACCATTCTTGGTATGTCTTTAGACGCAGGTGGTCACCTGACGCACGGTGCACGCCCTGCACTTTCTGGTAAATGGTTTAATGCAGTTCAATACGGTGTTGATCGCGAAACACTGGAAATCAACTACGAAGATGTTCGTGAGCTAGCACTTGAGCACCAACCTAAAATGATCATCGCAGGTGGTAGCGCTATTCCACGTACTATCGACTTTGCAAAATTCCGTGAAATCGCAGACGAAGTAAATGCAATTCTTATGGTCGACATGGCACACATCGCCGGTCTTATCGCAACAGGCGCGCACCCTAGCCCACTGCCACACGCACACGTTGTTACGACTACAACACACAAAACATTGCGTGGCCCTCGCGGCGGTATGATTCTTACTAACCACGAAGACATCATTAAGAAAATCAACTCAGCCGTATTCCCTGGCCTACAAGGTGGCCCACTGATGCACGTTATCGCAGCCAAAGCGGTCGCATTTGGTGAAGCGCTTGGCCCTGAATTTAAAACTTATATTGATTCGGTGATCAATAACTCAAAAGTCCTAGCGGAAGTATTGCAAACTCGCGGTTGCGACATCGTAACTGGTGGCACAGACACGCACCTAATGCTGGTTGACCTTCGTCCGAAAGGGTTGAAAGGCAATAAAGCAGAAGAAGCTCTAGAGCGTGCTGGGATCACATGTAACAAAAATGGCATCCCATTCGATACAGAGAAGCCTATGATTACATCGGGCATCCGTTTAGGAACGCCTGCGGGTACAAGCCGCGGCTTTGGCGCTGAAGAATTCAAACTCATCGGTAATTGGATTGGTGACGTACTGGACGGTTTAGTGAACAACCCTGAAGGTGACGCAGAAGTTGAAAAACGCGTTCGCAAAGAAGTAAAAGAACTTTGCAGTCGCTTTCCTCTATACCAGTAAACGATTTTTTTAAAATCATAATAATTCCTGACAAGTTATTCGGAGATTAAGCAATGGACAAAACACTGAAGTTTGCAGATAGCCACGAGTGGGTACGTGACAACGGTGACGGCACAGTAACAATTGGTATTTCTGAGCATGCACAAGAAATGCTAGGTGACGTGGTATTCGTTGACCTACCAGACGTAGAAGACGAAGTTGAAGCAGGTGAAAGCTTCTCTCTCGTTGAATCTGTAAAAGCAGCGTCAGACATCTACGCACCAATCACTGGTGAAATCGTAGAAATCAATGAAGAACTAGAAGACAGCCCAGAGCTAATTAACGAAGAGCCGTACGAAGGTGGCTGGATCGTAAAAGTGAAGATGTCTGATGTATCTGAACTAGATAACCTGAAAGACGCAGACGAATACCTAAACTCTATCGAAGAAGAGTAATTAGGATGTGACGAAAGCTGTTCCCTAGCCTGTTTAGAGAACAGCTTTTTTTCTAGGTTCGGACGTATAATTTAATTTATCAGTAACGCAAATCCGTTACCCGAACCAAGGAGTAGGTAAAGGACAATGACTGAATTACTTCAAAGCCTCAGCACACAAAACGAGTTCGTTGCTCGCCACAATGGACCAAACAAATCTGACCAACAGAAAATGTTGGAAGCGATCAACGCAGTTAGCCTAGATTCGCTTATCGACGAAACCGTACCAGCACAAATTCGCCTAGAGCAACCAATGAGCTTGGCAGAAGCGAAAAGCGAAGCAGACATGCTGGCAGCAATGCGTAAGTTCGCCGATCAGAACCAAGTTAAACGTACATTCATTGGTCAGGGTTACTACAACACCTTCACGCCGAACGTGATTCTACGCAACGTGATGGAAAACCCGGGCTGGTACACTGCTTACACCCCTTACCAACCAGAAATCTCACAAGGTCGTTTAGAAGCACTTCTAAACTACCAACAAATGGTGATGGATCTTACTGGTATGGAAATCGCGAACGCGTCATTGCTCGATGAAGCAACGGCAGCAGCAGAAGCGATGACACTTTGTAAGCGTGCGGGTAAAAGCAAGAGCAACGTATTCTTCGTTGCTGACGACGTTCACCCACAAACCATCGAAGTGGTAAAAACTCGTGCGAAATTCATCGGCTTTGAAGTCTTGGTTGGTTCTTTAGAATCACTACCAGAGCAAGACGTGTTCGGCGCACTAGTTCAATACCCAAGTACAACAGGTGAAGTTCGTGACCTAACGGACATCATCGCTAAAGCGCAAGCAAACAAAACACTAGTGACTGTAGCAACGGACCTTCTTGCTTCTACCCTACTTAAACCTGCTGGTGAAATGGGCGCAGACGTAGCAATCGGTTCAGCACAACGTTTTGGCGTGCCGATGGGTTACGGCGGTCCACACGCTGCCTTCATGGCAACACGTGACAAGCACAAGCGTACTATGCCAGGTCGTGTTATCGGTGTTTCTATCGATACTAACGGCAACCAAGCACTGCGCATGGCAATGCAAACGCGTGAACAGCACATCCGTCGTGAAAAAGCGACATCAAACATCTGTACTGCTCAAGCACTGCTAGCGAACATGGCGTCTTTCTACGCGGTTTACCACGGCGCAGAAGGTCTACGCACGATTGCTCGTCGTACGCACCACATGACAGCCATCCTAGCCGCTGGCCTAACTAAAGGCGGCTTCGAGCTTGCTCACAACAGCTTCTTCGACACCATCACTATCAACACAGGTGCACAAACTGAAGACCTATACGCGAAAGCACTAGCCGCAGACATCAACCTACGTAAGTTGGGTACTCAGCTAGGTGTGAGCTTCGACGAAACCACAACCGTGGCAGATGTAGAAGCCCTATTCGCAGTATTCGGTGTGAAAGAAGAAGTCGCAGCACTATCAACTGAAATCGCAGGCAACGAGTTTGCAGCCATTCCAGAAGCATTGCGCCGCACAACAGAATATCTAACACACCCTGTGTTTAACACGCACCACAGCGAAACACAGATGATGCGTTACCTAAAACAGCTAGAGAACAAAGACTTCTCACTCACGCACGGCATGATCCCACTGGGCAGCTGTACGATGAAGCTGAACGCAGCAGCAGAGATGATCCCAGTTACTTGGCCTGAGTTTGGTTCGATCCACCCGTTCGCACCAGCAGAACAAGCAGCTGGTTACGCAGCACTCGCAAAAGACCTTAAAGAAAAGCTATGTGAAATCACTGGCTATGACGCATTCTCACTACAACCAAACTCTGGTGCATCGGGTGAGTACGCAGGTCTTATCGCGATTCAACGCTACCACGAAAGCCGTGGCGAAGGTCACCGCAACGTATGTTTGATCCCAAGCTCTGCGCACGGTACTAACCCTGCGACAGCATCTATGGTGTCAATGAAAGTGGTTGTGGTTAAGTGTGATGAAGAAGGCAACATCGACATCGACGACCTAGCAGCGAAAATCGAGAAACACAAAGACAACCTATCAAGCATTATGATCACTTACCCTTCTACGCACGGCGTTTACGAAGAGAAAGTGAAAGAAGTGTGTGAAATGGTTCATGCCGCTGGTGGTCAGGTTTACCTAGACGGCGCTAACATGAACGCGCAGGTTGGTCTAACATCACCAGGCTTCATCGGTTCAGACGTTTCTCACCTAAACCTACACAAAACCTTCTGCATCCCGCACGGTGGTGGCGGTCCGGGTATGGGTCCTATCGGTGTGAAATCTCACCTAGCTCCTTTCTTACCAGGGCATATTGAAGACGGTGTAGAAGGCGCAGATTTCGCAGTATCAGCAGCAGATATGGGTAGCGCTTCTATCCTGCCTATCTCTTGGGCTTACATCGCAATGATGGGCGAAGCTGGCCTAACAGATGCTACAAAAGTAGCAATTCTGAACGCAAACTACGTGATGGAAACACTTCGCCAACACTACCCTGTTCTTTACCGTGGCAAAAATGGCCGCGTAGCGCACGAATGTATTATCGACATTCGTCCGCTGAAAGAAGAAACAGGTATCAGCGAAGAAGACATCGCGAAGCGTCTAATGGACTACGGTTTCCACGCACCAACTATGTCGTTCCCTGTAGCGGGCACGCTAATGGTTGAGCCAACGGAATCGGAAGATCTAGAAGAGCTGGACCGCTTCTGTGATGCGATGATCGCTATCCGCGAAGAAATGGAGAAAGTGAAAAACGGTGAATGGCCACTGGATAACAACCCACTTGTTAACGCGCCACACACACAAGTTGATCTTTCAGCTGAAGATTGGGACCGCCCTTACTCTCGCGAGATTGGCTGCTTCCCGTCTAAAGCGACCAAATCTTGGAAGTACTGGCCAACGGTAAACCGCGTAGATAACGTATACGGCGACCGTAACCTAATCTGTTCATGCCCAAGCATCGATAACTACGAAGATTAATTTTTGTAGTCTCTAAATCGACAAAGGCGAACCGTTTGGTTCGCCTTTTTGTTTTTGGTGTGCCGCCCTAACACTTGTTGATACATCGAGAAGGAATGATGGCTAGTTATTGTTTGCACAAAAGTGATTTAGAAATACAGTAACTTCTGAGAACCTATGAATTAGCACTAATATCTCAGAGCCTTAAAGGCTTGTTGGAAACTCCTCATGAACACTATGTTATGCAGGTGCTGTGTAGTTTCTCAGTTCAGTTGCAGTAAGTCCCACTTATTACCATAGAGATCTTGGAACACCACCACTGTCCCGTATTCTTCCACACGAGGCTCTTCATTAAATACAACACCATTTTTCTTCATCAACTCGTAGTCACGCCAAAAATCATTAGTTTGCAGAAACAGGAAAACACGACCACCTGTTTGATTTCCTACTGCATGCGTTTGCTCCGGTGTACTCGCTTGAGCTAAAAGTAGGTTTGTACCATTGGAGTTTGGAGGAGAAACTTGAACCCAGCGTTTACCACCACCTAGGTGGGTATCTTCAACCAGAGTGAATTGAAGTTTTTGAGTATAGAACTCGATAGCATCGTCGTAATTTTCAACGACTAGAGCAATGTTTCCGATTTGCTGCTGAACAGTTTTGGCCATGATGATTTCCGCTGTGTCAAAACGCTAATTGTACGCTATTTTGAGACTTTTCCAGAAAGCACGTAACGCCTTGCAAAGGTTTAAGGCACACAATACGAATGTTTACGCACAGCGCCTTTGTCACTAGAACCGACAAACAATATAGCTGCTACCAGTGTCGAATCTTGATTGAGCAACTTATTAAAGCCTTAGCTATAACTCAAGAGCAAATCTCTAACCTAATAACGAAGGCTGCTCGTATACCATGGTATTATAGTTCTTCTAGTTTTCCCTTAGCTAAATCTTCTTGTTGCTTAAGGAACATGAAGAAGTTTGCCTCACTGATAAACGGGTTACCGCTTGTGCCGAGCTTCTTCCTATTTTCAAAAAGGAAATTTTTATGTGGATGGTTCGAAAGGTTAACGTTCACAATAGGTGCCTGTAGTGAAATTTTTCTAATTTTCTCCATGCTAGTCAGGAACTGGCCAATAACTTCTGGATCATTGCTACTTACGCTATGCCCACCAACGATAAAAGCACGATATTGTTCGCCATTATCTTCAACAGCGAAGTCTAAGGAATAGTCACCTTCCGTGTGGCCAGGTGTGAGATAGAACTTAAACTCATGTCCACCAATAACCATGGAGCTATCGCTTTTTATCTCTATGTCTAAATTTGGAGGAAGGAACTTGTTCTCACCTTCGCTTTTGTTTGATTGCTGTATAGATAGTTCATGAGCGCTTTTGGTCATCACGACTTTGGAACCATACTTCTCTTGAAGTAACTGGGCGCCCCCAACGTGGTCAGAATGCCCATGAGTTACCAATATGTGCGTTATTGGCTTATCTTTTAGCCCTAGCTTCTCTAGGTTGATAGGTATCCACTCAGAGTAAGGGAAGTCAAGCGTATCAATGATAACGAGTCCGTCGTCTGTAGCAATGGCATATGATGAGACCCACTTGTCTCCTACATAATAGACATTATCAAACATCTGAAATGGTTCTACATAACCGTTCTTATCATTCATTGCTGGAACATATTGACTTAAGGAAGCAAAAGACGAAGCACTGAAAAGTAAACCTACAATAATTTTTTTCACGAAATCGCACACAAATATATCCTTAATAATTTCTTATAGAACTTCGCGGATGAGAAAGCTCTAAACGATTTTCAGAGGCAAATACAACTGCAAATACTTTCTACTTAGCTTGAGTTTTAGCTGACCGAATCACTTGTAAACTCGAATCCCATTAACTGCCTATGTATTCATGATTCTTTTAGAGGTTAAATAAATGAACTCAATTGAAGCAGAGTCATGAAGCTTCAATTGAGGTTACCGGCACAGCACAATGTGATAAACCTCTTTCAAGCAAACATTTGAATGCGATTTTTCCAATTTAAGACATGTTCAATAAATGCATCAACTCTTGCAGGCCTTTTATCGCGGTCTCGATACATAATGAATACTTCTTTACCCGAGCATTGCCATTCTGGCAACAAAGGCAGCAGGTTATGTTGATCATGATTTAGCTCATGAAAGTAATAGGTTGGAATCCACGCAATTCCTAAACCATGGATGACGGCGTCTCTAACTAGCAGTACATCATTTGAAGTGAATTGAAACTTTAGCGGATGATCAAATGTTTCATTGGTGATTTGATTAACTAATTTCCATTGGCAGTCGTTGTTTACCGTAATTAGGCGATGATGAACAAGTTGTTCTGGATGGGTAATCGGTTGGTGTTGTTCTAAATAGCTTCGTGATGCACAAAGCGCAAATGGAATCGACCATAATTTCTGAGCAATCCAGTCTTGTTCAATAAGATCACCAAGACGAAAACTAACATCGACACGGTTAGATACAAGATTGATTTTTTCATTCTGTACATCTAAATCGATACATATCTTCGGATGTTGCTCTGCAAATTCATAAACGCACCGCTTTAACCACATCTGTGTCATGTTAATTGGCGCTGATATTTTGATCGTTCCGCTTAAAGACTGACGCTCAGTCGCAATTCTCGATGTCACATTATTTAAGCTAAGAAGTAACGGCTCACAGAGTTGATAATATTTTTCGCCATCAGTTGTTAACGCAAAGTGGTGTGCACTGCGGTTAAATAGTCTGCAATTTAAGTTTGTTTCTAGCCTTTTTAACTTCCGGCTTAGCGTGGCTAACGGGACATTAAGACGCTCAGATGCTTGTGTTAGGCTTTGATAGCGAGCAACAGAAACGAATAACAAAAGGTCATCCAAAGAGTGACGTTCCATATTTGGGATTAACCCTCTTAAATTTGGCTATTAAAAATCAAATATGAAATATATAGCATTATCGCGTCAAGTTAATTTTTATCAGGAAGATCTATGTCTAAGCATTTATCAATTTGGTGCGGTGTTGTTGTCGCTATCTTTTTTTGGTCTAGTAACTTTAACGTAATAAAGGCTATTAATAGCGATGTCTCTCCTTTGGATTCAGCGACGTTACGATTTTCCGTTGCAGCTTTAATACTCTTACTGATAAGAGGTACTAAACGCTCTCCATATGGAGCCAAACTCACACGAAAAAGTATGTTGTCGTTGTTTGTTATAGCAACCGTGGGTGTAACTATCCAAAACTTCTCTATTTTCTCTGCAATGAGATTTACTACCCCAGTTAACGCAGCGGTTGTTCAGGCAAACCTACCACTTGTCACTATCTTGTTGTCGGGCTTTATTCTCAAGACTTCCATTTCGGTTAAAACTATTTTAGGTGCACTAATCAGTTTTTGCGGAGTGGTAATCGTCATTACAGGGGGAAATATTCATTCTATTAGCAGCAATAGTAATATTGGTGATCTATACATGTTATTTGCTTTAATTAGTGGGTGTTTATACACAATTCTAGCGAAGCGTTTAACATCTCATATCCCAGTAACTCAGCAGTTACGTTGGGTGTTAAGTACTGAGGGATCCCCTCATAATTTCCCCAAAGCACAACCATGTTTGAATAGATTTTGAGCAAGCAGGGTTGCAGC
>NZ_JAWPON010000110.1:0-710 GCF_033344315.1 Vibrio sp. 2132-1
ACTTCACCAATAGCCGTGGTATGAATATCAATGCGCTTATCCAAAGTGCGGCGTAAGTCACCATCGGTGAATATACCAAGCATAGCATCGTGCTCGTCCACGATGGCGGTCATTCCCAAACCTTTCTCTGAAATCTCCAAAAGTGCATCGCGAATCAACGCATCTGGAGACACTTTCGGTAATGCATTTCCGAAGTGCATAATATCAGACAGCTTAAGTAGCAATTTTCTTCCTAAAGCACCACCAGGATGTGAGAGAGCGAAGTCTTCTGCTGAGAATCCACGCGCTTGAAGTAGGGCAACTGCTAGCGCATCGCCCATTACTAAAGTTGCTGTGGTACTGCTGGTTGGTGCAAGACCAAGTGGACAAGCTTCTTGAGGGACAGTGATTTGCAAGTGCAAGTCAGCCAGTTTTGCCATGTTGGATTCTGGCTTGCCCGTCATGCTAATGATTTTAATGTTTAAACGCTTTAGAACAGGGAAGAGAGACAAGATTTCATGGGACTCGCCAGAGTTAGAAATAGCGATAACAATGTCACCCGCGCTGATCATACCCAAGTCACCATGCGCTGCTTCACCCGGGTGAACGAAAAACGCTGATGTACCTGTGCTGGCAAGCGTTGCTGCAATCTTGTTGCCAATGTGGCCTGATTTGCCCATACCCATCACGACAACTTTGCCGCTATTGGAAAGGATCAATTCGCAAGCTTG
>NZ_JAWPON010000110.1:720-1027 GCF_033344315.1 Vibrio sp. 2132-1
TTCAAACTGCTCATCAAAGTATTTGTCTAGCTCTTGCAGAGCCGCGACTTCGATATCAAGAACTTGTTTAGCTGCAGCGCGAAAATCAAATGGATTGGACATATCAGGGCTCCAATTTGTCTCTACTTATTAATGGTATTAAGCGGCCATGTTGGCAAATAGGTACACTTGGTAACCCAAGAAACACGTAAACAGAATCGCCCCTTCGAGGCGGTTGATGCTGCGTGATTTACCTAAACACATTGCTGCTAACAACAGTGACACGCCAAGCATGACCCAGAAGTCACGTCCCATTGCGTATTCACTT
>NZ_JAWPON010000111.1:0-1026 GCF_033344315.1 Vibrio sp. 2132-1
TCATTCTCATTCAACGCTTTTGCTGCGGATATTGAAAAAATGCACTTCTTGATCCCAGGTGGCGCTGGCGGCGGTTGGGATATGACCGCCCGTGGTACGGGTGATGTGTTAGTAAAATCAGACATCGTAGAAAACGTGTCGTTTCAAAACCTATCAGGTGGCGGCGGTGGTAAAGCCATCGCTCACTTAATTGAAACGGCAGATCGCCAAGAAGACACGCTCATGGTGAACTCAACACCAATCGTTGTGCGTTCTCTTAGCGGTATTTTTCCTCAATCCTTCCGTGACCTAACGCCTGTTGCTGCAACTGTTGCAGACTACGGCGCGATTGTTGCTTCTGCAGACTCGCCATACAACACATGGGAAGATGCTGTAAAAGCGTTTGAAGCCGATCCTCGCAAAGTGAAGATTGCTGGTGGCTCAGCGCGCGGCTCTATGGATCACCTTGTCATTGCGGCGGCATTTAAAGGCGAAGGCTTTGATGCGCGTAAAGTCCGTTACATTGGCTATGATGCGGGCGGCAAAGCAATGGCAGCCCTGCTTTCTGGCGAAACTCAATTGCTTTCAACAGGTTTAGGTGAAGTACTGGAAATGTCCAAATCTGGCCAAGTGAAAGTACTTGCTATCACTGCGCCAAAACGCTTAGAAGCCGCGCCAAACATTCCAACATTAACGGAATTCGGCAACGAAACGGTATTTGCGAACTGGCGTGGATTCTTTGCTGCACCGGGCGTTAGCCAAAAGAAAGTCGACGAATGGAATGCCGCATTCACTAAGATGTACAACACAGACGAGTGGCAAGTCGTTCGTGACCGCAATGGTTGGATAGACAACTACAAAGCGGACAAAGCATTCTTCGCGTTCCTTGAAGATCAAGAGAAGCAAATGGGTGACCTGATGCGTGAGCTAGGCTTCCTGAAATAACCGTTATTCCGGGGCTCCCTCCGATAGCAACTTAGCGTAAAACCTGAGTTGCTATTCGCCCCAACGGCATTTGCACTCTAAGTTTCACCGTATATGGACATT
>NZ_JAWPON010000112.1:0-1015 GCF_033344315.1 Vibrio sp. 2132-1
GTTTGGGTGAAGTCTCTATCACTGAAACCTTACAGGTGATCATGCTGGCGATTGCTTCATGGTCGTTCTTCCAGCTTTCTAAGCAAGAAGAACAAGTTAAACACGCCGCTATTTTGATTTCCGGCTTCTTCGCTGTGTTGATCATTCGCGAACTGGACTACTGGATGGATATGATCCGTCACGGATCGTGGGTATTCCCTGCGTTAACCGTCACTGCTCTGGCTTGCGCAAAAGCTTACCAAGGTGGTAAAGGTACAGTGAACGAAATGGCACGCATTCTACAAGTTCCGCACATGAAGCTCTTGATTGGTGCCGTGGTTCTACTGCTTGTTTTCTCTCGCCTTTACGGTATGGGAAGCTTCTGGCAACAAGTCATGAATGAAAGCTACATCCGCGATGTTAAGAACATTTCGGAAGAAGGCATGGAGCTGCTTTGCTACTGTCTGATTGCGTTGAGTGCTGTTCGTATGCGACGCGAAATCACTGAATAGACTCGGGATCTAAACGGCGATTGAGCGCAGTTAAAATGGGATGAAACACTTCCAATGCTCGCTCTGCTGTTGCAACCGATTCATCAAAGGCCGTCATTTCGATGGCCTTTTTCATTTCCGCAATTTGTTGCAAAACATCCATTTCTAACGGTAAAGCGCGAAGTTGATTTATTGCTTGTTTAGCCCGCAGCAAAGGCTGTGCTCGAACGCTAGTTAAATCTCGTTGAAATGCCCCACTTTTAACGCCCTCCAGATACACTCGATACGTCGTCAGTTCATCAAGTAAAAGAAACGCTTCTGCCTGTGGTCCTTGATGTGGGTATGGCACGCTAATGTGCTTCTGAATATCTAGAGAAATGTGTAAGTCTAAACCCACGGACGCGCATTGAGATTTGAGCACGCGCAGTAAGCCTTGCTCATCCATTAGCGTTTGAATTTCTAATATGCGCTCAAGATGATAGGCGTTTGATAGCAAAATGACCTCAACCGCCGCTTGAGACGGTAACGGAAATAAACCACTTTCA
>NZ_JAWPON010000113.1:0-1014 GCF_033344315.1 Vibrio sp. 2132-1
AATTTTAGAGTAGTGGCGACGTTTGTCGCCACTTTTCTCCTTCTCATCCCCAATTTAGCATTTGCTAACGTCGTTAAAAGTTTCCGAGTGTGGCCTTCCCCAGATGAGACGCGTGTTGTCATCGATTTAGGCTCGGAAGCGGACTATTCCTATTTTTCTCTATCAGGGCCGGACCGTCTTGTGGTGGATATGAAAGACACCACCATGCAAGCTAAATTGCCAGTGACCGTTTCTGATAGCCCAGTGCTTAAATTGGTGCGTAAAAGCTCGCCTCCAGAGAAAGGCACCTATCGCCTTGTTTTTGAATTAAAGAAAAACGTTCAGGCAGAGTTATTCAAACTCAGTCCAACGCCGGGCGGCCAATATGGGCATCGTTTGGTGATTGACCTGCCACACGGTAAGAAAACCGCGACAGCAGCAGCGAAACTAAGCAAACCGACGACAACCAGCAAAGACATGAGTACCGTACAGCGTGCTCAAGAAGTATTGATCGTGATCGATCCTGGTCATGGTGGTGAAGACCCTGGCTCAATTGGTCCATCTCGTCGCAAGTATGAAAAAGACGCGGTACTGAGCATTTCTCGTAAGCTTGCAGCGCAACTTGATGCGACGCCGGGAATCAAAACGCGCATGACGCGTACCGGTGACTACTTTGTTAACTTAAACCGCCGTGTTGCATTTGCCCGCGAAAATGACGCGCACCTGTTAATCTCAGTTCACGCGGATGCGTTCACATCACCACAACCTCGTGGGGGATCGGTATTCGTATTGAATACGCGTCGCGCAAACACTGAGATTGCTCGTTGGGTTGAGAACCACGAGAAACAGTCCGAGTTGCTCGGTGGTTCTGGCAATGCATTTGTCACGAACACGAAAGACCGCAATGTGAACCAAACTTTGCTCGATCTCCAGTTCAGCCATTCGCAAAAAGAAGGCTACAAGTTGGCGACCGAAATTTTGGGTGAAATGGGACGCGTCGCGCATCTACACAACACCAAGCCAATCAACACTAGC
>NZ_JAWPON010000114.1:0-1010 GCF_033344315.1 Vibrio sp. 2132-1
TGTTCGAACGCTTATTCGCCCTTGCCCTTACTCCCAATGGATAGAGATTGAAGAACATGCCTCTCTTCGCTTTCAACCAGCAGGACACATTTTAGGGTCTGCATATGTTGAGTTTCGTTTATCAAACAATGAGGTTGTTGTGTTCTCAGGAGATTTGGGCCCTCGTAACACGCCTCTCCTACCGGATCCGGTATCGCCTGAAAAAGCTGACTATTTGTTTATCGAGTCAACATACGGCTAAAAAGGTAACTACTACCTATCGGCAATTTAAAAAGCTTTGGGGAGCTGAAGCGAAAGAGCGGCTCGAGCATCACCGACACCCTCTTGCGTTTGATCAATGTATTACCGTCGAAAGCCACACTGACCATTTAAAGCTCGTGAATCGACTCGCGAGCACAGCAGAAGCTGCTATCGTAGTTGCGGCCTCAGGAATGTGTGAAGGTGGACGTGTCGTCAATTATTTAGAAGCATTGCTGCCAGATAAAAGAAATGATGTGTTATTTGCCGGCTATCAAGCGGAAGGGACTTTAGGTCGGCGTATCCAAGATGGAGTAGAAAGTGTATTGATTGAAGGTAGACGCGTAAAAGTGAAAGCTCAAGTTCATACGATGTCAGGCTACTCTGCACATGCCGATATGAACGACTTAATACAATTTGTAACTGCCATTCCCACTCCTCCTAAGGAGGTTCACCTTATACATGGTGAGGAAGATTCGAAAAAAGCACTTTATCAACAACTAATCAAACTCGGATATAACTGCGTATTATAGTGAATTAGATAATTATTTAATTTCGAGACAACATAATATATCGCAAACATAGTTTGTCGAATTCATTGATATAGTTACGTCAAGATTCAAAAACAAGCCATAAGTAAGGACTCAGGTTCAAGAAAATTAACAAAGTTACAAGCATGTTCTGGATTAAGGGATATAATTTCTATACGAATTAAATTATAATCGCCGACTTGTAAGCAATTGGCTAGTCGAAAACAACTTATTCCATTCCTA
>NZ_JAWPON010000115.1:0-1001 GCF_033344315.1 Vibrio sp. 2132-1
TGACGTCTCAAATCATGTGATGTTCTTGCATCAAGGCTTAGTGGAAGAACAGGGAGATCCAGCTAAGCTATTTACTAACCCCGATTCTCAGCGATTACAGCAGTTTATCTCATCTATCTACTAATATTCATTAGGCGGCAGAGTTTTGCCTCCTAAGTAAGCACAACGAACAAAACCAAATAAAATAGCAATCACAGGAGTATGGAAATGAAAAAGTGGTTATTGGCAGCAACTCTTGCTGCAACGGCAGTGTCTGGTGTTGCTCAAGCGAAAGAATGGAAAACAGTTCGCTTTGGCATTGAAGGCGCATACCCTCCATTTAGCTGGACAGAAACCGATGGTTCTCTAAAAGGCTTTGATGTTGATATGGCCAATGCGCTGTGTGAAGAAATGCAAGTGAAGTGTCAGATCGTTGCACAAGATTGGGATGGCATTATTCCTTCTCTATTGGCTCGTAAATACGATGCGATCATCGCGGCAATGTCGATTACCGAAGAACGTAAGAAGAAAGTGGATTTCACGGGCAAATACGCATTGATCCCAAATAAGTTCATCGCTAAGAAAGGTGCAAACCTAGATTTT
Organism: Vibrio sp. 2132-1; assembly: GCF_033344315.1. Lineage (NCBI taxonomy): Bacteria > Pseudomonadati > Pseudomonadota > Gammaproteobacteria > Vibrionales > Vibrionaceae > Vibrio > Vibrio sp. 2132-1. The sequence goes on from NZ_JAWPON010000115.1 coordinate 583, forward strand.
GCTAATCTAGATGGCCAAAAAATCGCAGTTCAACGCGCGACCACTCACGATAAATACCTGACTGATAACTACGGTGACAAAGTTGAAATTGTACGTTACGGCTCTTTTGACGAAGCGTACCTAGACCTTGCGAACGGCCGTGTTGCTGCAGTTTTGGGCGATGCATCTGCTCTTGAGGAAGGTGTATTGAACAAAGCTGGTGGTGATGCGTACGAATTTGTTGGCCCATCTCTGACTGATGCGAAATGGTTCGGTGAAGGTTTCGGTATCGCTGTACGTAAACAAGATAAAGATCTAACGAAGAAACTTGATGCGGCAATCTTGTCACTGCGTGATAAAGGTATTTACCAAGAAATTGCTGGCAAGTACTTTAACTACGATGTTTACGGCGAATAAGCGGTAATTAAGCGACCGTTGGC
>NZ_JAWPON010000116.1:0-998 GCF_033344315.1 Vibrio sp. 2132-1
GTGACGTTCTTTAATGAAGTCTGGCACACCATCCATCGCTCGTGCGGTGTTATCAAACAGCGCTTGGCGTTGCTCTTCGTTCATTAGTCGGAACAGGTCACCTGCTTGGCTAAAGTAATCCTCATCAACACGATGGTCGTAATGGTCAGCATGGCCGCTAATTCGCAATGGTGGCTCTGAATAATCAGGCTGCTCTGCCCACTCTTGTTTGTAGTTTGGTTCGTAACCTAGTGTTGAACCGAAGTTACCGTCAACTCGCATTGCGCCGTCACGATGGTAGCTGTGTACCGGACAACGAGGGGCGTTGACTGGAATTTGGTGATGGTTTACACCTAGGCGGTAACGCTGTGCATCTCCGTATGCAAACAAACGGCCTTGCAGCATTTTGTCTGGCGAGAAACCAATTCCAGGAACGATAGCTGCCGGGTTAAACGCGGATTGCTCAACTTCTGCATAGAAGTTTTCTGGGTTACGGTTCAGCTCAAACTCACCTACAGGGATAAGTGGATAATCTTTTTGAGACCATACTCTTGTTAGGTCGAATGGGTTGAAGTTAACTTCGTCGGCTTCTAATTCTGGCATGATCTGTACGTACATTTTCCATTTCGGGAAATCCTGACGCTCAATCGACTCATACAAATCGCGGTGATGGCTTTCACGATCTCTGCCCGCCAGCAGTTGTGCTTCCTCATCGCTGATGTTCTTAATACCTTGCTGAGGTTTGAAGTGGAACTTCACCCAGTAGCGTTCATTTTCAGCGTTGATAAAGCTGAATGTATGGCTACCGAAGCCGTGCATGTGACGGTAAGACGCTGGAATACCGCGGTCACTCATGACGATGGTTACTTGATGGAACGCTTCTGGCAGCGATGTCCAAAAATCCCAGTTGTTCGTCGAGCTGCGCATGTTGGTGCGTGGATCGCGTTTCACCGCGTGGTTGAGGTCAGGGAACTTCAACGGGTCACGTAAGAAGAAGACGGGCGTGTTGTTGCCGACTA
>NZ_JAWPON010000117.1:0-992 GCF_033344315.1 Vibrio sp. 2132-1
CCGCTGATGATAAGTACACCGAGCGCGAGTGCTTCGATGAGTGCAATGCCGATTATCGTTTTTGAACGCAGCGTCATAAAGCGCCCACTTATCTCGAAATGCCCAATTGGACGACGTCTTGCCAATCTTGGTCTTGCGCCAATTGCAATCCATCAATATTGAGTAAAGCGAAGCTCTCCTGTGCTTTGGGATCCTCATTGAGTTGTGAGATCGCCGCTCGCAATGCCAAAGCCATCTCTTCATCTACCTCATTCGAGACTGCAATGGCATGAGGGGTATAACCTGCGGTTGTATAAATCACGCTCAGTTGTTCTTTGGTTTCACTCGGCAAGCTCTCAAAGGTCCGCTTCACGCCACCACCAGCGACATACAAGCCTTTCAGAACACCTAAATAGACCGAATCGTGCGAGCCCACATATTTGGGCGTAAATTTGATGCCTTTCTGTTCTAGTTCAGATTGCGTGATGATAGAAGCCGCAAACGCGCGCGGAGCCGGAAAAGCAATCGTCTCTTCTTGCAGATCATCAAGAGTAACTGACTGCCCTTTTCTCGCCACAATAATCCCTGTAATACGCTTGTTCTTCGCTCTTGCTAACGCCGTATAACCCGGAGTTTGGTTCACCAGCGTAAAGTGATAAGGATTCATGTACGCGATGTCATATTCTCCAGCCATTAAACGGGCTTCAAAAGTAGGAATATCACGCGCAGTAGCAAATTTGATTTCAACCCCGGCAAGCTCGCCCCAACGTTGCAGTAATGGTTGCCATTGTTGAACTAATTTGGTGGCCGATTGTTGTGGCACCACACCAAAAACAAGAGAGGGCTGAGCGAAGATGGAAGGCGACAATATGCATAACGTCATAAGCAACGTAAAAATTCGCCTTTTAAACAGCCAAGTCAGCTTCTGCAATTGAGAATTCAACAAAATCACCTCCTTGTGTTTGTCTTCCGTTAAAGATAGATAGCTATTTGAAAGATTGCGAATTAACGCG
>NZ_JAWPON010000118.1:0-984 GCF_033344315.1 Vibrio sp. 2132-1
CTGTTTCTTTATACAGTAAAGATGAGCGGGAATATTTTTATCTAACAGGTTATTTTTTGTGATGAGGTGGGAAAAATGAGTCGAAGTCTCGACAACGACTCATTGAAATTGAAAGGGTTATGGGCGAGTTGGATTGATCGTCAGTGGCTCTAGTGTCACGACAGCATTAACACTTGCTCCTGGGTGATCGACATACGACGTGTCTTGCATCAACGTGTAGAAAACGTCAACAAAGTCATCATCGTTGGTAAGCACACCATCTGGAATTGCATCGATGATCTTGTTTGTGATTTGTGGGATGACTGCGTATGCCTGAACTTGCGGATCTGGGATGGCTTTCAGAACTTCTTCAGCGACTTGCACCAATAGTTTAGCCAGCTGTTTGTAGTCTGTGCCGTCATCTTGCTCCATCAGAACAATATCTGCAGCGCCCCAGCGGTAGCGAGACCAGTGAATGATGATTTGATTTGGGTAGTAATCTTGGTTGTCGTAATCCAAGTAAGGAAGCTCTACCAGATCAATTGTCGGCTCGTCGCGGCTTGGATTGACACCTGTCACGATGGCGTAAACCTCTGCTTTGCCAGAGATCCACGGTTCTTTGTCATCCGCTAAGCGAATTTTCTTCAGTTGAGTTGTTTGAATCGGAGCGACATCACTTGTCGCTGCGCTTTGTAGCATTGGTGAAGATTGTTTTTGACTCTCTGAATAATAAGGCTGAATTAGAGCTGGCTGACCCAGCTTTTTCATTTCTGCCTGCATCGCCTGTAAGCCTGCTTTGAGCTCTGCAGAGCTGTTGTTATCGACAACTAGAACGGGAACGTCAGGAAGCTGATACACATCAAGTTGATGAATTTGCCCGTAAACGTCAAACGCTTCGATGTATTGCCAGCTTTCATCATCACCGCTTGGTTCAAAGGCAAAGAGTGGTGCAACGTCGCCATTGAGCCATGCTCCTAGCATTTTTTCGTTGGCTAAGCGCACTTC
>NZ_JAWPON010000119.1:0-983 GCF_033344315.1 Vibrio sp. 2132-1
GCCATGTTGTCAAAATCTTCGTCAAAAAACTCAAGCATGACGATTACCCAAATAAAGTTGGACTCTTAGACACGGCGATGTTAGCCGCCATGACCAACCAACCGAGTGCGCCAAAGAAACCGAAAATTTGCAGCAATTTATTTTTAGCTAGTTTCAGAGCGAAGAAGCCCAGAGCAATGTACGCCAACACACACGTGATCTTGTTGGTTAGCCAAGGGGCTGAGTCTGTAAATGGAATGAAGCCAGTAACAAAGATCAAAGCAACACCTGACAACAACAGCGCGGTATCAACAATGTGTGGAAAAACTTTCAGAAAACGATGGTTGCGCTTTGGAGAGTTCATCATCATTAACGCGAATCGAATCGACAACAATGTGGCACTCAGTGCGATGGTGACAAGGTGAATATGTTTTAGAGCTACGTACATTTTTCTTCTCTTTTAATAAATTACTGCTGACTTGCTCGTTCTTATGAAGGCTGGTAGCAACCGAGGGTCACTCGATCATTCCCACCATAATCTTTTTCGGTGACAACTTGCTGATAACCAAAGCCACTCATGATCTCGCGAACCGCCTCGCCTTGGTCGTAACCGTGTTCGAAGGCAAGCCAACCGCCCTCTTCAAGATACTGACGAGCCAAATCGGAGATATGGCGAATATCCGCTAAGCCATTTTCATCAGCGACCAGCGCGGATTTTGGCTCAAAACGAACGTCACCTTGGGATAAATGCGGATCTTTCTCGTCAATATACGGCGGATTGGAAACAATTAAAGCAAACTTTGTTCCCTCTGCAATAGGCTCGAACCAGCTACCTTGGTCAAACGTCACATTTTTGATGTTTAGCTGCGCGGCATTGTACTCAGCAAGCTCTTTGGCCTCTTGTTTGAGGTCAACTCCCATTACCTGACGATTCGGTAGCTCAGACGCTAATGCCAACGCAATTGCTCCTGTCCCCGTGCCTAAATCTAGAATCGATCCGGTCT